>JAUWXW010000032.1 GCA_030616195.1 Chloroflexota bacterium
GGTAAAACCCCATTCAGGGTAGCCCTCCCAACTCGTCTTGAACTGGACCGCTGCGTCGTAGAAGGATTGACCGTCGAGGTTTCCCCCTGTTCCTATGGCTCTCTCAAGTATCTCAAAGGCGGCATAGGCATTCTGGTATGCGTTGATGTAGCTTGAGCCGCTGCGGATTATGCTCTCGGCTTCGCTGGGCCGGTATTGGTAGAGGCTCTCTCTGGCCATGCTGACGACCGGGGAGTCTTGGTTCCACCATCGACAAACACTGGTCCACAGCATCCCATCCAACGACGTTTCTCCACACATACTCAGTATGAAACCCTGGAAAGTAATCCCGACGGACGTTCCCATAAAGGTAGCAGCATACCCCTTGGCGTGGAACTGCTTGATGAAAGTGCCGGTTGCCACACCGCCAGGACCAAAAACGATGTAGTCGCAATCCTTGAGGCGTTCCACCTCACCGCTCCAGCTCATCGTGTTTATGGGGGGGAGAAAACCGCCAGCCCACTCGAACTCGTCGGGATGATCCTGACAGTATTCGCGCAATCCTCTGTGCTGTTCCAGGGCATAAGGTTCATTCCACCCTACCAAGCCAATCTTCGGTAGTCGCTGGTTGTAGTAGTCCCAATGATTCTCACTAACCCATGCCAAGAGAGTCTTGATCTCATTGGAGGGAGGGCAGTTGAACCGGAATACCCAGTCTGACGACGCGCCAGATGGGCTGGAGGTAATCGCAGCTGATGCTATGGGGACCTTGTCTCTCTCAGCAAAGGGTGCCAGGGTCTCTCCTACCGTGGGTAGCGGGGTGATTATGATTTGCGCTCCTTTGTTTCTACACCACTCATACCCTGCTATGTCTCTGGAAGGATCATACTTCGTATCGTAACGGACGATGTCCAGAAATATATCGGGGTGGATTCTGTTCTGATGCTTGGCGAAGTCGTCTATGGCGTACACAATAGGGATCATGGCCGGTGCTGCTGGACCTGTCATGTCTGTGATGTCTCCCATCGTGATGACAACCTTTTTCCGTTGCTTTTCCACGGCGCAACCGAACGAGAGGGTTGTCAACAGGGCCAAGACCAGAAAAGGAGCAAGTGCGTTTTTCCAACTATGGTTCATTGACCAGTCCGCAAATATTGTACCACTTGTTGAGGTAGAGTTCCCGGCGTTAGTGCTGGCTGGATAGCCGCAGGAATTGGTCATTCCATCTGCTCCAAATTGAAGGCATTTCCGAGCCCTTGGCCTGAACTGCAATTCTGCGTCGGCACCCCCGTTTTGCAGCACCCTTGTCCCGCATTCCCAGATGCCTTCATCGCCACTGGACAAAAGTGGCCCTATTGTCTTGCAGTTTGCCAGGATTACTGAGTCCCCCGTAAGGCATAGAGTCTTCTGAAATTGGATACTGGCCAAGACTTCAGAGAGTCTTACGACGAAAGCCCTCGTTCGGCGACGGAGAAAGTGATCCTTGAGAAGGGACTGAACAATCTAGCGAAGCGTTTACTTCAGCTACCTTGCAGGGCCTACATTGCTTCCGAACAACGATAGGCGTAGAATGCAGGCTAGCCGACTAGCCTGATGAAATAGCCCTGACAACAATGACAACGCATGGTGACTTCAGGAAGACTTTTGCATCGCCAGCCTACTACATGGAAAGGGTCTGGAGGAGACGGGCGCGGTTCTACGATCCGTTCATGAAGCTAGTCTTCCTTCCTTGTGGTGGTGAGGGTAGTTTTAGAAGAAGGTGTGTGGATTTCGCTAGTCCTGCAGAAGGGGATCGGATTTTGGATATATGCTGCGGCACAGGTACACTGACATCTCTGATAGCAGCGCGTGTTGAGCATGACGGCCAAGTGATTGGTGTGGATCTGTCTGAATCCGTGCTTGAGATAGCCAGAAAAAAGAGACGGAATGTCCCGGTTACATTCCAAAAAGCTGAGGCCGAAAACTTGCCCTTCGCTTCAGCCAGGTTCGACAAGTGCTTCATTTCCTTTGGACTGCACGAAATGCCTAAGCAAGCCAGGCAAAATACCCTAGGAGAGATCCGTAGGACTTTGAGGTCCGGTGGTCGCCTCTTTGTAGTTGACTACAATTTGCCTGCTGGGGCGTTGGCCAGGTTTGCGATCAAGGTCTTCGTGAAGCTTGTCGAGGATAAGGCGGTCTACCAAATGCTCTTGGACGGTAGCCTTCTGGCGGAGGTCGAAGAAGCCGGTCTTGCCCTCAAGAGACGAGAGCTCATTTGCAGCGGCATGATTCAGTTGATCGAAGCACTGAATCCATAGTATGTGCGACAATTGAATGACCATCTTCGGCAGCTCTTGGACACGCAGGGTGTGAACCTTCTGGCTGCACGATCGGGCGGATTGTGACCAGCTTAGTCAGCCAGAATCCTCTCCTCTAGCAAGCGGTTTAACGCCTCTAGCACTTCCTCCTTTGAGCCTCGGCCTCTCCACATTGCCTCGGGAACGTTGAACAATAACCACTTCTTACGGATGCCTTTGGCAGCCACGAGAACGAACTCCTCTGTTTTGCGGTCTTGTGAAATCTCTATCATGCCCTTATTCTTCAGCCCCCGCCTCCACAGCATACTTCTAACCTTTGTTTCCTCAAGCTCCATTCGATTTTCCCTCCCTTTTAACTAGGATCCTCCGCTTCGACTCTCAGCGCCCATGGTACGTATAATTTCGTTCAGCTGTCAAGCCGCACGCCACTGCTTCCGGAAGCCCTGGGAGGACATGAAGAGGACATAAAGAGGAATAGAAGAGAGACTGGCGGAAGTCGGAGAGATAATCTCGGAGCGATCTCCCTGAACAACTGATCGTTCTGCTAGGTCATAATGGTCAGCTGACGACAGCCCTGGCGGGCATGCCATTGCACAGAGAAGTCCAAAATGTATAAGGGTCACAAAAGCCTATCTTGTTCAGTAGATAGCAAGGATCCGTATTCTTGCGAGACTTACGGAATCCGGGCACTTTGCGCACCTGGCAATACCAAACACCTTGTTGCACTTCATTAACCCTATCCCAGGTCAAGGCCGGGCTCTATTTAGCTTCTTGTTAAGTTAGCCTGTTTACGACGCCCCCTTTCTGCCACAAAAAAGGGGGGGCAGATGTCCAGTTATGGTGTCGATCTACGAAGGATGGAGCGGGAGACCGGACTCGAACCGGCGACAGCCTGCTTGGAAGGCAGGAACTCTACCAACTGAGTTACTCCCGCACCGGCTTTGATCATTCAGCCAAATCAAAGTATGAGAAATCGTCAATATACATAGAGGTGGTGCCTTCCACAAACTCCCCTTTGGCCTCAGCCTCGGGCTCAAAGCACTCACCCTTCATCACCGTTAAGTCAATTGTCGTTAAGTCATCCTTGATATTTGCCAGAGTATCCTCGTCTTTGGCAGCACCAGGAACGTCAAACTTGTAAACTGCATTCACTCTCAGCGTGTTTTCATCCTTTTTCTCTACAGACATCCCCAGGGCAGCCAGGTCATCATACAGAACCACGTTCTTTTCGATCCCAGCCATCACTCCAACGGGCAGTCTATCGATAATTCCTTTAATAGATGGGTCTTTATATAGCGAGTAGCTTCCCTCCTTGCCCTTGTATACCTCGATACATCTCTCTACTAGTTGCTTGCCACCCACCACCACACTTCTGTTGTACAGAGCTACCGCTATCTCCTTACCGCCCTCTGTCTTTGTCAACCTGGGAACTCCCAGATACGAGTCCCCATCGTAACCGGTATCCTTCAGGTTTTCCTCTATATCCTTAAGAATGAAATCCCCGGTGACAATGGTTACGTTGCCCAGGGCAGGAGTAGCTGCTCTGGCAAAAAACTGGACCTCGCCAGCCCTTATGCCCCCCAAATCATTAAGCCAATCAGCCTCTTCGCCTTTCCACTCCTGCCAGACCGTATAAAAGTCCGTTCCTAACGCTTCAACATCCCAGAAGACAAAGGCGGGTGAGTCCTTGGGCACCATTTTCACCAGATCGACCGGCCCTCCGCCCCCGCCTCCACCACAAGAAGAGCCCACACCAGCACTCAGCAAAGTTAACACCACCATTGCTATGATAACCTTAGACTTCATATAAACCTCCAACTCCTCGTCGGAGCCGCCATGCAACTCCGACGAAGGTAATTCTTTGCGTCACTGTTTGTGCAGAGCAAAGGTGTATCCTTGGCATAAACAGCAGAAAGGCTTATCCTGTTTGCCCTCAAACATTCCCTGCCCAACCCTTCACCAGCATCTACTTCACAGTGACTGACTTGGCCAGATTGCGAGGTCTATCAGGGTCTTTGCCCCGGGCTACCGCCAAATGATAGGCCAGAAGCTGAAGTGGCACGATGGTTACCAGCGGGTAGAAAATCTCTTCCACGCTGTCGATCTCAATCCACTCGTCGAAGAGTGGATGTCTTTCTTCTGATACGCCAATGATAAAGGCACCACGCGCTTTGGTTTCGGCAGCGTTGGCTAACGTCTCCTCAAAGGTATAGTCTTTAGGACAGATAACCACTACCGGCGTCCCTTCCTCAATCAAAGCAAGCGTGCCATGTTTCAGTTCGCCGGCCGGCATGCCTTCAGCATGGATGTAGGAGATCTCTTTCAGCTTAAGGGCTCCCTCAGCGGCAATAGCGAAGTTGATCCCCCTGGCTATGTAATAAAAATCGTTTTTGTCCTTGGTCCGCTCTGCCAGTTCCCTGAGTCTTACACCATTCCTGCTGAGTATCTCCTCAATCTTAGGGCAGAGATCATCCCTCAGCTTCTCCACGCCTTCCTCCAGCCTGTTGGCCATGGTAAAAGCCAACAGGTAGAGGATAGCTAACTGACTCATAAAGGATTTGGTGGCAGCCACGCCTATCTCTGGACCACAATTGAGATAAATGACCCGATCGCTCATTCTAGCTATGGAAGAGCCAACCATATTGACCAGAGAGAAAATGGTAGCCCCGTTTGCCTTGGCTTTCTTCACGCCTTCAACCACATCGGCAGTCTCTCCACTTTGAGAAACGGCTATTACTAACGTATTCTTATCAACAGAGTCGGAGAAGTAGTGGAATTCAGAAGCCATAATTACGTCGCAGAACTTGCCAGCAAGTTTGGAGAAGAGGTATCTTCCCACCAGAGCAGCATATCTGGAGGTACCACAGGCAGTGATCACCACCTGTTTTGCCCTCAGAATATCCATCGCCATCTCCAAGATGAGGTTCTTATCCTGCATCAAAGCGCAGCGCATTGCCTCAGGGGCTTCAGTTATCTCTTTCATCATGAAGAAGTCATGGCCCTGTTTAGTAGCTCGATCCCACTTCCAGTCGATCTGTGTAAACTCTTTCTCGATTTGTTTCCCCTGACTATCGAGAAAAGTAATGTCTCCAGCCAATACCACCGTTTCACCGTCTTCCAAGAAAGCAACCCTATTGGTTTGCTCCAGGAAGGCAAGGGCATCGCTGGCAACAAACTTCCTGTCCCCATCCACTCCAACCACCAGCGGACTATCCTTACGGGTAGCCACCATCTTCCCTGGCTCCTTGACGGAGATAGCCAGCAAGGCATAAGACCCCTTGAGCTGCCCTATCGCCTGCAGCACAGCTTGTTCCAAAGAAGCTCCTGCTTCCATATATTCCTCAATAAGATGAGGGATTACTTCGGTATCAGTCTGTGAGACAAAAACATGTTTCGGCTCAAGCTGGGCACGAAGAGCTTCATAATTCTCTATAATCCCATTGTGGACTACGGCTATCTCTCCCTTACAATCGAGGTGGGGATGGGCATTTGCGGCAGTAACGCCACCGTGGGTTGCCCAGCGTACGTGCCCAATTCCCATACTTCCCGCGAGTTTGTCCAGGCGATGTTTCTGCCGTACCTCGTCCAGTTTGCCCGTATCTTTCCCATAGCGGAGCTTGCCATCAACAATAGTGGCTACCCCAGCCGAGTCATACCCCCTGTATTCCAGGCTTTCGAGCCCCTTTAGCAGGAGAGGAGTGGCTCGCTCCTTCCCAACAATGCCGATTATTCCGCACATTATAGGTTCTCCAGCCTCTTCAACAGCTCCTCTTTCTTCTTCTCATCCAGCTCGGTTGCCTTTCCCATAACCCTATAGCGGGTCTCTGGAAGAATCATCTTATTCGATTCCAGGTCTGTCGTCAAGCATACGTGAGGGCCAACGAAGGAATTGGAACCAATTCTGATCCCAGGTAGAATACTGACATTGATGCCTGTCTTGCAGTCCTCCCCTATTATAGCCCCCAGTTTATCCAGCCCGGTGTCAACCAACTCATTCCCGACTCTGACCGATATATTTCCTTCATCAAAACGAAAGTTGGCCAGCACCGTGCCCGCACCAAAAGAACATCCGTCAGCTATTATTGAATCACCGATGTAGCTGGAGTGGAACCAGCACCTATCACCTACGTAGGAACCTTTCACCTCAGTGCAATACCCCACTACGCAATCAGCCCCAATGTGGCTATAGTCCCGCACCAGAACATTGTTGCCAATAATGGTGTTGGCACCAATATATGCCGGTCCCCTTATTACCGCGTTCTCCATCACTCTGACATTATCCTCAATAATCACCTTTCCTTCAATAGTAGCCTTTGGTGAAATGCGAGCCGAGGGCGAATTCATCGGCTTAGCACTATCCAGGAAATATTTGACTACCCTGAAGATATGCCACGGGTACTTGATAGCGGACCAGAAATCCGAGTACGGGACTACCTTGATCTTGCCCCCATCACTGACCATATTGTCCAGACCGCACTCGTAGACGTCGTCACTATCACTGTGGACATCCTTGAGATATGCCAAGAACTTGCTCATATTGGTATGAAGATGAACCAGGATATTTACCAAATTGCCCGGCTCCTCACCTTTCGGGGGCTTCTCTATGATTTGCTTTAGGTTACCTTCCTGATCCACCACAAGGTAGCCTCCGGGAAAATACTCCCGCACCTCATAGCCAAGCAAATAGGAAATTGCAGAACCCTTCTTGGCCTCCTGCATAAGCCCAGTATATGCCGAACTTTCAACCACGTCATTCGAATTGACCACCATCACGTCTTCCCCTAGCAAATGTTCGACTCTCTGCACAGCATCACCAACCCCAAGAGGCTCCTGCTGAACAGCAAACTCAACCTTAACGTCAGAAACATTCCCTGCTAGGCGCTCTACCTTTCCCATGTTCTCTGGATTGGCCACCACCACGAACTGATCGAGACCAGCCCGCCTGGCTCTTTCCATCTGGTGCTCAAGAAGAGACTTACCCAAGAACTTCAACAGCACTTTGTCTTCCCTAAGGGGAAACATCCTCTTCCCCACCCCACCACATAGAAACAGCACTTTCATCACTTCATCCTGTCAGATAGAGTAGTAACGTTACAAACCAGTCTTGCCCTTCACCTCACGAAGGGCAAGAATCCAAAAAGGCACAATGTGCCTAGTATAACAACTAACCCCCTTTTTGCACAAGGGGCTGAACAGTTTGAACACCCCTGTTAAGCAGGTCCCGCGCTCTTGAAGACGACATTGATTCGGCTATCACTCTGATGGCCGGCTCAGTTCCGCTGGCTCTAATGAGCATCCACGAGTCTTCAAACTCGAGTCTTACGCCGTCCAGACTGTTGACCTCCTCAGCCCCAAAAAGGCCAGCCTTCTCTTCAACCTCTTTCATAACAGCTTCCTTAAGATGGTTGGGGCAGGGAACTTTCCTCTTGTCGAAGAAGAGCCTGGGTAGCTGCCTGAAGAAATCCCTGACCTCAGCAGCCTCCCTTATCCGGCTGAGCAGGGTAAGACAGGCAAAGATACTATCAGGATAGTACCCTGCTTCCGGGATTATGTACACGCCTACCTGCTCCGTGCCAATAGCAGCACCGATTTCCCGAGTAAGATAGGCCAAATGGACATCCCCAACCTTACCCCGCACCACGTCTACACCCAAATCCTTTACCGCAAAGTCCAAAAGCCTGCCTGCCTCCACTGTGGAAGCCACCTTCTTTTTCCCACTCCCCTCAGCAACTAACCTCGAAATAAAAGCCGTCGGCTCGTTAAACCCCCAAAATCCCTCCTTGTCACAGAAGACGACACGGTCAGCATCGCCATCGAAACAGGCAGCCAGGTCTGCATTCATCTCCCTCAGAAACTGCACAGTACCGCTGAGGGTATCTTCCCCTGGCTCTGGACTCCTTCCCGGGAAAAGGCCGTCAGGGGTATCGTTTACAGGAACAACCTTGAGTCCTAACTCAATAAAAAGCTCACTGACAAAGCCTGAGGCAGCACCGTTGCCCGGATCTACAACAAGCTTCAAGTCGCTATTTAGACCTTTGCCAGGCAGCCTATCTTGTATAAAGCGAAGATAGGTCTCTCTCATTCCCTGTCCCTGGCGCAGGACTCCCTGGTAACCTGTCCTGAATTCCTTGTGACGATATATCTTTTCTATCTGTTGCTCCTGATCCTGGCTATATCCCACAGAGTCCTTGTTAAAGAGTTTGATGCCATTGTACTCTGGCGGATTGTGAGAGGCAGTGACCATAATCCCACTGTCAAAACCCCACTCCCTGGTCAGCAAAGCCAGCGCCGGGGTAGGTAACATACCAAGATCGGTTATCTCTATTCCGCAAGATAGCAAACCGGAGAAGATAGCATTCTTGAGAGCTTCCCCGCTGACCCTGGTATCGGTAGCCAGGCAAACCCTAGCCCCTACAGGGAGGATAGTACCCAGGGCCTGGGCTACTTCCCGGCACATGTCTGTGGTCAGATCTTGACCCACCACGCCCCTGATACCACTGGTCCCAAAAAGAGGCATACCTTTCTCCTTATCCTGTATCCTGGATTATGTGGCCATGCGAGGAACAAAACGTTATCAGCATTATCGCCTTCACCCAACTCGTCTTCAACTCTTCCGGTATCTGGCTTTCCCCTCTTCGTACAGGTCTCCGCCGTAAATGTCATTTATCACTGTAGCCGGGAAATCTTCTACCTCCATTCGCAGAACTGCCTCAACCCCAAGCTCCTCGTAGGCTACCACCTCCGCTTTCTTGATGCTCTTCGAGATCAGCGCCCCGGCACCGCCTACAGCAGCAAGATACACTGCCTTGTATTCCTTCATCGCATCCTTCACTGCTTGTGAACGCATACCTTTGCCAATCATTCCCTTAAGTCCCTCAGATATCAGGCGGGGTGAGTAGCTATCCATACGACCGCTGGTAGTAGGTCCGGCAGAGCCAATCGGCTGGCCTGGTTTGGCCGGCGACGGGCCCATAAAGTACACCGTCTGTCCCTTAATGTCGAAGGGCAGGGGCTTTCCTTGGTCAAGGGCTTCAACCATCCTCTTATGGGCAGCATCACGAGCCACATACATAACGCCAGTGAGTAGAATATTGTCCCCGGACTTGAGGTTCTCTAAGGTCTCATCAGTTAAGGGCAGCTTCACCTTTTTCGCCATTACCGTCCTCCTAGGTAGACTTTAGATTCTATAGCTTCTTTCTCGGGGCAGATTTGGGTTATTCGTTCCCTTTGACGGTGAACTCGGGGAAAGGAACTTTGGGCTTGGTTTCGGTAGGAGGTGAAACTACCGAGGAAGGCCGCCGTTTTTTCCCCAGTCCCAGGGCCTGGGATGCCAGACGCCTTTTCAGTAACTGAATAGCCAAGGCTGGGTCTAGTCCCTTGGGACAGGCTTCTGAGCAGGCGCCGGCAAGATGACAGCGCCATGCCCCGTGGTCAGTGTCCACCAAAGGGAGCCTTTCCTGCTGGCCTTCATCCCGGTTGTCAGCACAGTAGCGATAACACTGGGCTAAGGCTTGCGGCCCAAAGAAAAGTGTATCGCTGGCCGAGGTTGGACAAGCAGAAACACACATGCCGCACTTTATGCAATAGGCGAACTGCAGGAAGCCGCTTAATTCCTGGGGTATTTGGCCAAATTCAGCGGTGGGGGTTTCCATTTCCTGCGCATCCTGACGGAGGATGTACGGCTTTATTGATTTGTGCTTATTGAACATTGGGGTCAGGTCAACTACCAGGTCTTTAATGATGGGCAGGTTGGGCAAAGGCTTGACGGTTAGCGTAGCGGAGCGAAACTCCTCTATTTGGGTGTGACAGGCAAGGTGAGGGTAGCTGTTGACCAGCATGCCACAGGAGCCACATATCCCCATGCGACACGAGGCGCGAAAAGCAAGGGTGCTATCCAGATTTTCCTTTATATATACAAGGCCATCGAGCACGGTCATACCTCGACTGGCTGGCACGGTGAATTCCTCCAAATGGAGGGTAGCACCTTGTTCTGGGTCGTATCTCTGGACTTTGAACGTTATCTCTTTCGTGCCGCTTTGAGCCACAATACCTCCTAGCTCAATAACAGGTCCAGTGGTACATAAGTACCCCAGCCAAAGGCACCGATGCCTATAATTATGAAAGACCAGGTAATGATGCGCCCGGTCTTGACCGAGGGTTTCCACTCTAATATGATGCC
>JAUWXW010000145.1 GCA_030616195.1 Chloroflexota bacterium
GGATAACGGAGTCCCCATGGGCACCTCGACCAGGCCGCTGTTGGCAATCTTTCCGCTGAGAGCGAAGACAGCCGTGCCCCGGCTTTTCTCAGTGCCGAGGCTGGCGAACCATTCAGACCCGCGGTCAATGATAGCCGGGACGGCGGCCAGCGTTTTGACATTGTTGATATTAGTGGACTTCCCGTCTAAACCCGATTGGGCCGGGAAGGGTGGGCGAGGGCGAGGCATGCCACGCCGACTTTCGATGGAGGCTATTAAAGCCGTTTCCTCACCACAAACAAAGGCCCCAGCCCCCTCTTTCACATGTATAGCAAAATTCAAGCCCGAGCCAAGAATATCCTTCCCCAGGAACCCCTTCTCCTGTGCCTGTTGCAAAGCAACACGAAATCGGTGCACCGCCAGGGGATACTCGGCACGTACATAGATGTAGCCCTCATTGGCCCCGATGGCATACCCGGCAATAGCCAGCCCTTCAATAACGGCATGGGGGTCAGCCTCCAGGATGGAGCGGTCCATAAAGGCCCCCGGATCGCCCTCATCGGCATTGCATATGACGTATTTCTCTTCAGTGGGTCCATTGCGGCAGAACTCCCACTTGCGTCCGGTGGGGAAGCCGGCTCCACCGCGACCCCGCAGCCCTGATCTGGTGATCTCCTCAATGACTTCCTCAGGCGTCATGTCGAGAAGAGCCTTCTTGAAAGCCCGATAGCCACCACTGGCAATGTAATCCTCGATCCTCTCAGGATTGATGTGGCCGCAGTTGCGCAGGACAACGCGCTGCTGCTTGGCGTAGAACTTTATATCTGTATACAGCGGCATGGCTTGCCCGGACACCGGATCACGATAAAAGAGACGCTCTACTGGCTGGCCATCGCCAAGGTGAGAACTCACAATCTCTGCCGCATCCTCCTCTTGAACGTGGGTATAGAAAATGCCCTCGGGCTCGATAACCACGTTTGGCCCTTGCTCACAGAAACCATGACAGCCGGTGAAGTCTACACTAACGTCTTTCAGCCCGCTCTGCTGTACCTCGGTCTTGAGTGCTTCATAGACTTGATCGGACCGTCCGGATATACAGCCGGTTCCCTGGCAGACTAGAATGCGGCGATGGTTCTCCATGCTATTCCTCACCCTTTCTCCTGGTAAAGAGTTGAGACACCTTCTTTGGATTCATGTGCCCGTGAGTCTCCTTTCCAATGACTATATTAGGAGCCAGGGCACAAACACCGATGCAGGCAACCGTCTCCAGGGTATATTCCATGTCAGGTGTGGTCTGCCCCTCTTCGAGACCGAGATTCTGCTTCACCAACTTGAGTATCGTCTTTCCCCCCCGCACGTGGCAGGCTGTCCCCCGGCATACCCTGACAATCTTCTTTCCCCGGGGAACCGTGTAGAGCTGCTCATAGAAGCTAATGACCCCCTGCACCTGGGAGGGGAACAGGTCGAACGCCTCAGCTATGGGTCCGATACTCTCAGGGGGAATATAGCCGCACTCGTCCTGTATTTTCTGGAGGACAGGAATCAAGGGCCACTTGTCATCACGGTACTGAGCGATGATCTCACCTATCCGTGCCGGATCGGGCCTGGCCCTTTCTTCACGCTTACCCATGAGAACCAATCCTTTCCAGCCTGACACGACAGGCTTTGAGGGAAGGGATTTTTGACCGAGGGTCCAGGGAGATATCAAACAGGGCATTCACCGGGCTCTCTGAGAAGGACACGGGCATGAAGAGCATTCCCTCGGTTACTGTATCGGCAATCCTGGCTTTGGCTGTAACTTCGCCTTGGGGTGAAACAACTTTCACCTCATCGCCATAGCTGATTCCCAAATGCCTGGCATCGGACTCGTTGATCTCCACAAAGGCCTCGGGCTGGATCTGCTTCAAACGCCACGACCTCGAGCTGCTGGAGCCGGTACCGGCCTGGTATAAAATGGTTCCTGTCAATAGAAGAAGAGGGTACGCCTCTTCTGGTATATCTGGGCGTAAGGTGCCTTCGGCTGGGTAAAAGCGGTCAAAGGCTCTGGGAAACTGACCCTTGTAGAGACGTCTCGTTCCCAGCGGGCCGTTGTACAATTCGGCACGGTGCAAGCCCTTCATTTCCGAGTCCGCATAGCCTATTCCCTGGTATAAGGGGACCAGTGCCTCGATCTCATCCATGACCTGCTGAAGCGAAGAGTAAGGCATGGAGCGGTTCATCTTAGCGGCGAGCCGAAGAACTATCTCCCAGTCCGGCGAACTCTCGCCGTGGGGGCTAGTGGCCTTTCGAATGCGTTGCACCCTTCCCTCGAAGTTGGTGAACGTACCTTCCTTTTCAGCAAAGCTGGCAGCAGGCAAAACCACCGTAGCCAGTTTTGCTGTTTCGGTAAGAAACATGTCCTGCACCACCAGGAAATCGAGGGATGATAAGGCCTCCCTGACGAACGTCAAGTGCGGGAAACTCAGGGCTGGATTCTCTCCCACAATATACATCCCCCTGACCTTTCCCTCTTTTGCCTGCTCAATCATCTCCAGAGCTGTTAGCCCAGGATCAGCAGGCAGGTGATTTCCCCATAGTTTTTCGAAGCTTTGTCTGACCTGATCATCCTTTACACTTTGATATCCAGGAAGAAAACCAGGCAAAGCCCCCATGTCACCGGCGCCTTGTCCGTTGTTATCCCTTTGCAGGGCATATATGCCACCTCCACTGTGCCCCACATTCCCGGTCAGCATGGCCAGATTAGCCAGGGCCATTACGCTGTCCGTTCCAGTGATGTGCTGGGTAATCCCGTTGCCGCAGACAATGGAAGCCCGGCTGGCCCCGGCGAAGAGTCGGGCAGCACGACAGACGTCTTCACCAGAAATGCCGGTGACCTCCTCGACATATTCAGCAGTATACGGCGCCAGACTCTGGTTGAACGCCTCAAAGTTATCCGTTCTTCTGGTTACAAACTCCTCATCCAACAGGCCCTCACTGACAATCACCTTTGCCAAGCCGTTCATGAGAACTACATCGGTGCCAACCCTCGGCCTCAGCCATAGGTGGGCAAAAGAAGCAAGCTTTGTTTTTCGAGGATCCACCAGCAGCAGCGTGGCACCTTTATACTTAACGGCACGCTTTATGGCATAGCCAACGACAGGAGCTGAGGAGGTGAGATCGGCCCCAATAACCAGTATGACCTCCGATCCTTCCAGTTCATCAAGGGAGTTCGTTGATCCAGGCGTGCCCAGAGTCCAGCCCAGGCCAACACGACTGCTGGAACTGTACAGGCGGCTACCGTTGTCAATGTTGTTGGTACCCAGTACGCTCCGAGCGAATCTCTGCAGCAGGTAGTTCTCCTCGTTGGTACACTTGGAGGAGCCCAGGACAGCCAGGCTATCGGGGCCATCAGCTTCAATTATCCGTCCCAGTTCGGTAGCTACCAGGTCCAATGCCTCTTCCCAGGATACCTCCTTAAAGTCGCCATTCACTTTGATCAGAGGGCGGCTCAACCTTTCTGAGCTA
The DNA here is from genome assembly GCA_030616195.1 of Chloroflexota bacterium. Next base: position 3,484 of record JAUWXW010000145.1, read on the forward strand.
TGCACGAAATCGTAACCATAGCTTCCCTTGACACACAGCGCTCCATGGTTTATGGCACCCTCTTTGCCCGGCCTGGCCCGCACTATGCGGTCGCCCTTAACTTCCAGGGAGATGGTGCAGCCACATCCACAGAAGGGGCAGATAGTGGAAACAGCCGTTGTGGTGCTCCCCCCGTATAACCTCTTCTTTTCCATGAGCGCGCCGGTGGGGCAGGCTGCCACACACGTACCACAGAAGGTACACTCAGACTGCTCCAGTGGCGTATCGTTCAGTGTTGCCGGCTTGGACCTGAATCCACGGTCAATGTAGTCGATAACACCTTCGACAACCAGTTCGTGATCTACTCGAATGCACTTAGCACACAGGATGCACTTGCTCAAGTCCCTCTCCATAAACGGGTTGACATCCTGGATGGTGGCCGGCTGGTGGATTTTCTGGAATTCCACCAGGCCGATGCCCATGTCTGAGGCAACGCGGCGTAGCTCGCAGCGATTGCCCTTGTCGCATACCATACAGGAATCAGGATGACTGGCCAGCATAAGCTTGACAATGATCTTGCGGCGATCCAGTACCCGTGGAGAGGCAGTGTTGATCACCATTCCGGACGCTATAGGCGTGACACACGATGCCAGAAGTGCGCCCGTACGTTCATCTTCTACCAGGCATACACGACAAGCACCATACGGGGCCAGGTGAGGATCATAACAGAGAGTCGGAATGTCTACTCCCGACTCTCGAGCCAGTTCCAGCACCGTCGTTCCGGGATAACCGCTTACTTCCCGGCCATTAAGCGTGATAGTAATGGTCTGCAAATCGCGCTCCCCAGCCTTGCTATGATATGAAATAAGTCTCCTGGCAAGCTTTGGGCCCCAAATTAGGAAATCAGATTCTGAGCCATCATCTGTCAGAATCCAACCCGCATCGCTTTCAGATGCGGCTCCTCCCTTCGGCTTATGTCCCCGCAGCAAGCTATGAGGTATTTCCCTTATGTGTCAGCAATCTCTCTCGACAGCCAGATGACACATTCCGCACCCGGCCTGTACTTAGCCGGCAATAGAAGGTATGAACCGCTTCCCTTGGCTGACGGATCTGATGCCGTCCAGAAGATCTGTACTAGCACTTCTCTTGGGGACAAAGCCCAGTGCTCCCACCTGGCTGCTGGCAAGCACGTTTTCCTCGTCATCGTACTGGCTCAACATCAAAACCTTGGCCTGTCCGCCCGTGGTGCCTATCCGTTTGGCAGCCTCTAGTCCGTTCATCACCGGCATGACTATATCCATCAGCACCACGTCAGGAGAAAGCTGGAGTACCTTCTCCAGTGCCTCCTGTCCGTTCACCGCCTCCCCCACCACCTGCATGTCCCTCTGCAAAGCCAGTAATGCCCGTATGCCATCCCTGACTATGGCATGATCATCTACCACCAGCACCCTGATTCTTCTGGTCACTTTGTCCAGCAGTTTCTCTATTCGAGGCACCAATGAGACTGGCTCGATGGGCTTGGCCAGATAGTCATCAGCTTCAAGACGCAACCCCTCATCTTTGCTCCACCCGTTCACCAGTTGCCTTTCCGGCATGGCATCGATCACAATAATGGGCAGATCGCTAAACGGTGAGGTGCGCTTCAGCCACTGATGCAATAAGAACGCATCTCCTCGGGGCATTAACGTGCCCACTATGA
>JAUWXW010000125.1 GCA_030616195.1 Chloroflexota bacterium
GATCTCCACCGCTACGTCAGTGACAAGGTGGGGCTCCCGACGCTGACTGACATCCTGGAAGAGCTGGCCAAACCCGGCCGCGATCCGCGTGAGACGTTCGAAGCCTTCGCTTTCGCTGATGGAGTCAACACCATCGATGACCTGGCGTCGGGGATGAAGCTGCCCGGAATCGTGACCAATGTGACCAACTTCGGGGCCTTCGTGGATATCGGCGTCCACCAGGATGGGCTGGTTCATGTGAGCGAACTGGCCAACCGCTTCGTGAGAAACCCCGGTGACGTGGTCAAGGTCCAACAGAAGGTGACTGTCACCGTGCTAGGGGTGGACAAAGAACGCAACCGGATTTCCCTCTCCATGCGGAAAGACCCGCAGACGCCCAAGGGGCGCATCACACCCAGTTGAACAAAAAACGACCAAACAGCCTCGTAGGATAGGGGATCGATTTTTCGAGGTGCGAAGGAATCCCTTCCTTCGCTATTGGCGGGAAAGGATTCCCGCCAGCCTCAGAAAAAGGCGGCCAAACCGCCTGGTGGAACAGGGACTTGATTCATGGCTGAGAAGGTACTTCTGGTCAATCCTAACCAGATGAAGCCGGCGGTAGCGCCTATAGCCCTGGACTATCTGGCTCAGGCCCTAACGCAGCATCATTTCGAGGTGGACGTGCTCGACCTCTGCTTCTCCTCGGACTGGACGCAGGAGATTGATGGCTATTTCGCCGATGGCTCGGTCGCCGCAGTGGGCGTTAGCCTGCGCAACAGCGACGACACCTCTTTTGCCAGCCAGGAGTTCTTCATCCCCAGGTTTAGGGAGATAACTGATCACATCAAGCTGCGGACATCTGCGCCGCTGGTCCTGGGGGGATCAGCTTTTTCCATCATGCCTGAGGGCATCCTGGACTACTGTGGACTCGACCTGGGGATCACCGGCGATGGGGAATGGTCCCTGCCCCTTCTGGTAAGCAAGCTGGTATCGGGCGAGGACTATAGCTCTGTCCCTGGCCTGGTATATCGAACTGGGGAAGGCTTTGGCTGCAATGCCCCATCTTATATCGACCTGAATAGTTCCCCCAACCCGAAGAGAACAGCGGTAGACAACCATCGCTACTTTGTTGAGGGGGCTATGGGGAACATCGAGACAAAGCGGGGCTGCGATAAGGGCTGCATCTACTGTGTTGACCCGCTGGGCAAGGGCAGAGTGTTTAGATTGCGCTCCCCTGAACGCGTGGTCGACGAAATAGAGGCTCTTCTGAACATGGGCATCGATTATTTCCATCTTTGTGACAGTGAGTTCAATCTGCCACCGTCTCATGCTGAGCAGGTCTGCCTGGAAATCGCTCGGCGGGGACTGGGAGACAGGGTGAACTGGTACGCCTATTGTAGCCCGACGCCCTTCACCAAAGAGATGGCTGTCCTATTTCAGAGAGCCGGGTGCCGGGGAATAGACTTTGGCTCGGATAGTGGTAGCGACCGGATGCTGCCTATTCTGGGTAGAGATTTCAGGGTGGAGGACTTGCGGCATACTGCCGCTATTTGTCATCAACAGGGTTTGGTTTTTATGTACGACCTCCTGTTGGGCGGACCGGGGGAAACGAGGCAGACCCTTCGGCAGACCATTGAAGTAATGAAAGAGGTCTCCCCATCAAGGGTGGGCGCTGCCATCGGGGTGCGCATTTTCCCGGGGACAAGGTTGTCAAATACGGTACGGGAAATGGGACCGCTGCATGCCAACCCCAATCTACTGGGTAATACGCAGGGGAATGAGCGATTCTTTGCTCCCATCTTCTATCTTTCGGCAGCCTTGGGAGAGGATGCTCTCCAGTACCTGGCGGGCCTGATAGGCGGGGATGAGCGGTTCCTGGTCATGAGCCCCCCGGAGGGTGGCGATAGGAACTACAACTATAATGAGAATGCCCTGCTGGTAGAGGCGATTCGCCAGGGCTATAGAGGAGCCTTCTGGGATATCTTGAGGAGGATATCTGAGAACGGCCTTCCCGGCTGAGGGGCTTTTACCTCCCCTGTACCAAAGAGAGGAACTCAGCTCTGGTGGCGGGCCTTTGGCGGAAGAGGCCCCTATTGGCCGAGGTAATCATACTGCTTCCCGGCTTCTCTATCCCGCGCATGGTCATGCACAGGTGCTCCGCCTGGATAACCACGGCTACACCCTCAGGCTCGAGGGCCTGAAGAAGGGCTTCGGCAATCTGAGTGGTCATCCGCTCCTGAAGTTGGGGACGGTGGGCGACGATTTCTACCACTCTGGCTATCTTGCTGGCTCCCACTATTCTACCGTTGCGGTTGGGGATATAGCCGACGTGAGCTACTCCGTAAAAGGGAAGGAGGTGATGCTCACACATTGAGTAGAAAGGAATGTCCTTTAGCACCACCATTTCCCGGTGACCCTCCTCAAAGCCGACACTCAGTTCCTCTCTGGGGTCCTTATCCAGCCCGCCGAAGAGGTCGGCATACATTTCAGCAATGCGCTGCGGCGTGCCCACCAAACCCTCTCGCCTGGGGTCGTCACCAATAGCTTCAATGATGGAGGTTACTGCTTGTTCAATCTTCCCCTGGTCAACTGCCATGTATCCTCCTTCCTGGAATAAGGTTTAGACTGGTCGCCCATTCTATATGTAACACCTTAAGCAGTGGCGCATAATCCCAACAAGGATCAAATCTTAAACCCGAAGCACCAAATCAAAGAATTCAAAATTCAAACTGCAAAGTTCAAAATTATCTTTGAATGCTCCTTTTTGCGTTTTGAATTTTCATCTTCGGTCATTGGAGCTTGTTTAGAGTTTAGGAATTAGCATTTAGAGTTTGTCTGTACGCTTCGCTATACGCAACTAGTTCGGTCGTCACCTGTTAGCTCCAGCCGAGGGCCTCTTCTACTTTACTCAGTTCGGCGGGGAGTTCCTCAAGAGAGGGGGTGCCTGCCATGGCAGTGTCCGGGTCCTTCAAGCCACTGCCAGTGACTATGCAGACCACCCTCTTCCCAGAAAAGTCGTACTTCCCCCTCATCTTGATCAGACCGGCCAGGGAGGCTGCTGAGGCTGGCTCACCGAAGATGCCTCCCTTGGTGGCCAGGAGACCGTAAGCTGCCAGGATTTCCTTATCGGTGACCGAATCAATAACACCGCCGGATGCGTCTCGAGCTGCCACAGCACCCTTCCAACTGGCGGGATTGCCGATGCGTATCGCCGTGGCAACGGTCTCAGGTTGATCAACCCTGTGACCTTTCACAATGGGTGCTGCTCCCTCTGCTTGAAATCCCATCATTTTGGGGGTCTGGGCGGCTCTTCCTGCTTGGTGGTACTCTACAAATCCCTTCCAGTAGGCGGTGATATTACCGGCATTGCCTACAGGAATAAAAAGGTAATCTGGGGCCTCGCCCAAACTGTCCACAATTTCAAAGGCAGCCGTCTTTTGCCCTTCAATACGGTGGGGGTTAATCGAGTTGACCAGGGTGACAGGATGTTTCTCCACCAGGCGGAGCACTGTTTCCAGGGCCTGGTCAAAGTTACCGTCAATGGCAATTATCCTGGCGCCATGGACGATAGCCTGCGCCAGCTTACCCAGGGCAATGTTCCCTTTAGGGACAACAATAATGGTGGGAAGCCCGCAAATTGCTCCGTAGGCTGCTGCGGAGGCGCTGGTATTGCCAGTGGAGGCACAGATAATAGCGGGACTTTTTGCCTCCCAGGCCTTGGCCACGGCAACTACCATGCCTCGGTCCTTGAAAGACCCGGTAGGATTGCACCCCTCTAGCTTGAAATATAGCTCGCCACACCCTAGCTCGCTCTCCAGCCCTGGCGACCTGAGCAAGGGAGTACCTCCCTCACCCAGGGTTATCCGGGGAGTAGCGGGAGTAATAGGGAGGAAACGGCCATATTCGGCTAATACCCCTTTACCCATTGCCCCACTTCTTTAGAGGAAGCTCTCTGAATAATGCCCCTTTTCATCCCATTTCCCCTTGAGGTATCCCCTGTCTCGTGAACAGTCCTCACACAGGCGTAATGGGGGCTCTCCCTCTTCACAAATATAGCCGTATCTCTCGGGGTGTCTCATAACCTTACCACAGCCGTCGCACACCATGTCGCCAGTGACTGTTAGCCCGGCAGTCCAGGATGTCATTTCGTGATCACCTACCCTTCAACCCTGATAAAATTGCTTATTTCCCTAACTACAGGGAGTTTCTCCATCTCCTCCAAGGCCTGCTGCATGAATTGCTCCCGAGCGGGGTGGGTAATAATGACTATTTCAGCCGTTTGAGTGGCCGCGTCGGCCTCCTTTTGAATGGCGGAAAAGATGCTAATGGAGCGATCGCCCAGACTCTTGGCTATCTGGGCAAGAACTCCAGGGGCGTCAGCAATACTCATCCTGAGGTAATAGCGGGTTTCCAGTTCCGAAATTGGCTTGACGGTTCGGACAGGAAAGGAGGAGCTCGTAGCAGGCGAAACGTTTTCGCTTTCTGGTGGCAATTCTCTTGTTCCCACCTCCTTACCCTGCATGATATTCTTTGCGGCAGCAATGACATCAGCAATAATGGCGCTGGAGGTTGGCAAGGAGCCGGCCCCCTCTCCGTAGAATAGCACCTTGCCCACCAGGTCACCTTCTATCTGGATGGCGTTGTAAACACCGCCTACCTTGGCTAGTAGAAAATCCATGGGGATAAAGGCGGGATGAACCCTCACCTCGATAGACCCATTTCCCTTCTTAGCAATAGCCAGGAGCTTTATCTCGTAACCCAGCTCTTTGGCGTAACGGAAGTCGCGCTCGGCAAGACGAGTAATGCCCTGGCAGTAAACGTCCTCGGGACAAACATTACAATGAAAGGCAGCAGTGGCCAGGATAGCCAGCTTATAGGCAGCATCTATCCCCTCAATATCATTGGTGGCATCGGCTTCGGCGTAACCCAACTCCTGAGCCTGTCTCAGAGCAGCGGCAAAGCTGACCCCTTCAGCGGACATCTGGGTGAGAATATAGTTAGTAGTCCCGTTAATTATGGCGTGGATGGCCGAGATTTCATTGACCAGCAGGCCCTGCCTAAGAGGAAGGAGCAGTGGGATGCCTCCGCCCACGCTGGCTTCATAAAGCAGGTCCACCCCCTTTTGTTGAGCTATACCTAGCAGCTTCAATCCATGCTTGGATATCACCTCTTTATTGGCAGTGACCACGGACTTGCCGCTAAGAAGAGCTTGTTCAATGTACGCCAGGGCAGGGTGCTCACCACCGATAACTTCAATAACAATGCGTATTTCTGGATCAGTCAAGATTTCCTGGGGATCAACGGTGAGAAGGTGCTGGTCTATTGCCAGTGAGCGTGGTTTTGAAGGCTCACGGACCAGAATCTTCTTCAGTACCGAAGGGCAGCCTATCTCTTCGGCTATGGCCCTGTCTTTCTCCAACAGGGTCTTAGCTACCCCACCACCTACTACCCCAAGCCCCATGAGTCCGATGCCGATGCTTTTCTTTTCTCCCACCTCTATCTCCCTCATGGTTTGATATGCTTGAGAGCCCAGAAAATCTTGTCATCGTCCAGGTAATTCTCTATCCGGTTTTCCTCGGACTCTCTCTCTGCTTCAAGCCAGTCATAGAAAGTCTGGCTGACCAGTATATCCCTATGTTGCTGGCTCAGATCCATGTCTTCTTTGCTCAAAACCTTTATCAGCCAGTAGCCCGACTTCTTGCTTATGATTGCATGATGTATTGGCTCGCTCAGCACATTCAGACCAAGATCAAGGATGCCGTCAAGGTTGTCTTCGCCAAACCGTGACTTGGCATCTTCCA
>JAUWXW010000193.1 GCA_030616195.1 Chloroflexota bacterium
TGACGGCGGTAGTCCCCACGCAGATAATGCGGTTGCCTCTGGCTCTGGCTGAGGCGAGTTCCACCGCCGCTTCACCGCTCAGCTCTCCGTATTCGCGGTGCATGCGGTGCTGCGTCAGGTCTTCCACCCGAATGGGACGGAAGGAGTCCAGCCCCACGTGCAGGGTGACAAAGACGAGTCGCACCCCTTTCACCTTGAGCCGGTGAAGGAGGTGCGGCGTGAAGTGTAAGCCGGCAGTAGGCGCAGCTACACTCCCGTTTGCCCTGGCATAAACCGTCTGGTAGCGCTCAGGGTCACCCAGGGAAGAATGAATATAGGGCGGCAAGGGGGTCTCTCCCAGCTCTTCCAGCATCGCTTCGTCATCAAAACGGATAGTCCTCAGCCCCTGCTCTCCCCTTTCCAATACCTCTATATCCACTGAGGTGGCGCTGGACGCAGATTTCTGCTCTTTGCCGGTAACCTTTATCTTCTCGCCGGCGCCAATGCGCTTGGATGGGCGCACCAGGGCTTCCCAAAGGCAGGGTTCCAGACGGCGAAGGAGAAGAACCTCCACCTTTCCCCCAGTCCCTCTCTGCCCGATCAGGCGGGCGGGGATCACTCGGCTCTCATTCAGCACCAGTACATCGCCCGGATTGAGGAGATCGACGATTTCAAAGAAGCGGCGGTGCTCTATAGAGCTCTTGTCGCGGTGGAGGACCATGAGGCGGGAATGGTCTCGCGGCTCCATCGGGGTCTGGGCTATGAGTTCAGGCGGGAGGTGGTAATCGAAATCGCTGGTCTTCATTTCGGGACTGCCACAGTGTAATCAATTCTGATTTTGATGATCCGAAGCCCCTGCTGCTCCCAATCAACCCCCGAAGGGGCTTCCCACATTAGTCTCTCTGTTATGGGAGGTCCTTTCCGGGCTCGATAAGAAGATTAAACATATTCTTGTGGCATTGCAAGCTCCTGGCTTCGTGTAATTCTGGGGTCGGTCGACAGAGTCGCTCGGCAGAGTCGCCTCTGGCGACCTCAGGCGACCGAGGAATCTCGGGGCGCTGAGGACGAGCTTGGCGAAGCGATGGTATCCCCCCACCCTGAGATTGCCACGTCGCTGCGCTCCTCGCAATGACATGTGGTGGTGGCTGTTGTCGACCAGTCCAAGCCTGATCTGGTTCAGATAGATAGGTGACACATGAAACATGCGGGGATTGACAGAAAGTCAGCGCCGTGTTTCAATTGTTTATCGGCAGGACTTGAACGAGGCCAAGAAACAGCCTCAAACCAGGGAAGGGAGGTGTATTCCATGGTGACAGTACAGAAGGCGGGCGCTGTTTCCTTCGAGGACAGGGCGACTAGGAGTATGCCCTTTGAGTGGGGCTTTGGCTCTACACCCCGTGTTGCCAGGTTGAGGGAAGGGTTGAAATGGAAAGCAGCGGTAACAAAGGAGTGGCTCGACACCGCCCTTGGGCTGGGCAAGTGTACCTATCGCCAGGGGCAGCATGTCAGGATGGATTTGGATAGGGCCAGGCTGGTAACCAAATCCTATAAGGAGACGGAGGGGCAGCCGTGGGCGATCCGAAGGGCAAAGGCGGTGCAGAAACTGTGCCACGAGATGCCCATCTTCATCAAGCCCGATGAGCTTATAGTGGGTGACCCCAACAGCGCACCTGACGAGATAAGATGGTACCCGGAGGTTAGTGTGTGGTGGATGCCTGATGCGGTTACCAGTGGTGGATACTCTGAGATGGTAACCGACGCCGAGAGGAAGGAGATAGTCGAGGACATGTGCGAGTACTGGAAGGGCAGGTGCGTGCGGGATCGAATATCGGCTTCTCTGCCTGAAGAATGGCGGCCACTGGTAGAGACGGGGTTGGGCAGCACTAGCGTTAACTTCGCCGTGTGGGAAGAGGGGCGAACTCTCTCGGTCTATGACTATGAGTCGCTCTTCAGGGAAGGGCTCGAGGCAAGGATTGACAGGGCAGAGACTAAGATGAAGGAGCTGGGGAGCAAAATAGGGGAGATGGACCCTGCCGAATACCTGGAGAAGAAGAACAACTGGGAAGCCATGGCGATTTGCGGCAGGGCTATACTCCGCTATGCGGAGAGACATGCTGAGCTGGCCAGACAGCAAGCCAGGGCGGAGACGGATGAGACCCGCAAGAGGGAGCTAGAGGAGATAGCTGCCATCTTGGATTGGGTTCCGGCAAATCCGCCGCGGACCTTCCACGAAGCGCTTCAGTTCTTCTGGATGGTTGAGGTAGTGGGGCATTTCCTGACCGTATTTGGCAATGGTTGTGGCGTCAGGGTTGACCAGGTGTGGTGGCCCTACTACGAAGCCGATATGAGGGCAGACCGGATCACCAGGGAGAAGGCGTTGGAGCTGGTGGAGTGCCTGTTCCTCAAGATCCAGGACCTGGGCTCTCCACCGGAGTGGCCTGTGGTCTTTGGGGCCACCTCTGGCTTTGACATAGCTTTTACCCCCAACATCTGCGGTTCAGACGCTGCTGGTCATGATGCGTCTAATGATTTAAGCTGCATCGTCATGGAAGCTCTGGCTAATTGTCACCTGACTCAACCACCTATCATGCTCCGTTACCACCGTAATATCTCGCCCCAGGTGATAGACAGGGCAATTGACCTCCTGCGGACTGGCCAGGGACATCCTGCCTTCTTCAATGAGGACCTTCTGGAGAAGTGGGGTCTTATGAGGGGCTACACTCGTGAGGAGGCCAGGAAAACCGAGGTGGGTGCCTGTGTGGCCAACCGCATCATGGGCAGGTTCATAGGCGCCACTGGCTTGGGCGAGGTTGGGGCTGTATTTGCTGTCAAGCTGCTGGAGGAGGTCTTGGGGTTGTCCGAGGGCCCCGCTGTGCCCGGGCGACCTGGGACGAAAGACCCCAGGCAGATGGAGTCTGCTGACGAGCTGCTCGATGCCTGCTGTGAGAGGCTGCTATTCTATACCAAGGTAGGCGTAAATTCGTGGAATATAGGTCACCAGGTGATCATGGAGTACAACCCAGACCCGTGCAACTCCTTCCTGGCCGATGAACCTCTGGAAAGGGGAATCGACCTGACCAAGCTACATAAAGAACACGATACCTGGCCGAATATGATCCTGTATGGCCTGATTAACCTGGCTGACTCTATGGCGGCGATCCAGAAGCTGGTTTTCGATGAGAAGAAATACACCCTTGAGGGGCTGGTGAATGCCCTGAAGGCGAACTGGCAGGGATGCGAGGAGATGCGGCAGGATTTCCTCCGCGCCCCCAAGTACGGCAACGATGATGACTTTGCTGATGAGTGGGCGGTGAAAGTGGCGGTGAGGGTACATGACACCGTTAAGCAGGTCAAAGATGCCTGGGGTTATCCCCTTACCTTCGATGGAAGCACGGCAGCGGGCTACCAGGGAGCGGGTCTTCCCTGTCTGGCCAGCCCTGACGGCCGGTACGCCAGCGCCCCTCTGGCCGATGGCTCTCGATCCCCTATGGCTGGAGTCGATAAGAATGGCCCTACGGCAACCCTCAACTCGGTAGGTAAGATACCCTATCAACATACTGATCTCTTCAACCAGAGGTTCATGCCAGTATTCTTTGAGGGGGAGAATAAGAGGCTGTTTGCTCAATACCTCAGGGAGTGGTATGAGAAGGGGACAATCCCGCACATCCAGTTCAATGTGGTGGACGCTGAGGTTCTACGGGAGGCTCAGGAGCACCCCGAAGAGTACGCTGATCTGCAAGTGAGGGTCGCCGGGTACAGTGCCTTCTGGGTTGACCTGAGCAAGGAGACTCAGGACAGCATCATTGCCAGAACAGAGCAGTGCCTTGCCTAGTGCCTTCCCAGAAACCAAGCCTGAAACGGTGATTATAGCGTGGGGCCCTCAAAGAGCGCCACGCTATAATTTTGGGTAACTCTGTGGTGAGATAAGACCGTGCCGGATGAGACAGCAGAAGCCAGGGGCGTGGTATTCAACATCCAGCGCTTTTCCATTCACGATGGGCCCGGGATAAGAACCACGACGTTCTTGAAGGGATGTCCTCTCCACTGTGGATGGTGTAGCAACCCGGAGTCGATAAGGCTATCCCCGGAGATAATTACCCGGGATGTTAAGTGCAT
>JAUWXW010000131.1 GCA_030616195.1 Chloroflexota bacterium
ATTTCAGACGCCCTGGGAGTGTGCAAGTTCCAGGCCCTTTTCCTGAGCCCCTCCACCGTCAGCTACGATGATTACTGCAAGCTGACCGGCTACATCACCGGCCTCGAGATATCAGCATCAGAGATGATGGAGGCAGGTGAGCGAATCTATACTCTGGAGAGGATGTTCAATAATCGGGAAGGAGCCGGGCGAAAAGACGATTTTCCGCCTGAGCGTTACTTTGTGGAGCCAACCCCTCTTGGCATTCCCAGCTTCAAAGGCAAGACCATAGATAGAGAAAAGTATGAACAGCAACTCGATGAATACTACCAGGCGCACGGCTGGGACAACAACGGGGTGCCCACACCCGAAACGCTGGAAAGGTTGGGCCTGGACAGAGAGCCCTCCCACATCATCTAGTCACGCCAGCAGTTCGATAGGAGGCAGTAGACCATGAACAAAATGCTGATTGTAGACCACTCCAAGTGTACCGGCTGTAGACTTTGCGAAATAGTCTGCTCGATCAAGAAAAACGCGGCCTCAAATCCGGCCAGGGCCAGGATCACCGTTGTCAAGTGGGAGCCCATCTGCGTTGAGACCCCAATGCTCTGCCAGCAGTGTGAGTCAGCGCCCTGCATGGCCGTGTGCCCGGTAGGGGCTCTGACTCGAGATGAAGAGTTGGCCAGGGTGGCTATCAATTACGACCTGTGTATTGGGTGCAAGTTTTGCGTGGCAGCCTGCCCCTTTGGCGCTATGGGGATTGACACCGTTGCCAGGCAGGTCATCAAGTGTGACCTCTGCGATGGCGATCCAACATGCGTCAAGTTCTGTGAAACGAAAGCGCTGCAATATGTGGATGCCACCACTGTGAATACGGTTAAGATGAGAGAGGCAGCGGAGAAGCTCTCCGAGCTGCTCAAGAAGACTGTCGCCAGGCCAGGCGTCTCCTGAGGAAGGCTGTAGGCCAACCTGTTCCTGCCTTACCCTTCCCAAAACCGAAATCTGTTTCATCACTGCGCTCCTCGCAATGACATCTAGGGCGGGAGGCCTCTCCCCGCTCGCCAGAAAGAGGCGACCCTGAAGGGTCGCGCTACATTGGGTGCGGAGGCAGAAGGCCAGGCTGCTGAACCACCTCCAATATCGCAGGCTGAATGTTGTCAAATTACCACACCGATTGCTATAATCCAGGACGAAATTTGCGTAGGTGCGCTCCCAAACCGGGAGAGAAAGGAGCAAGATGCTAATAGCGGCGATGATTTTGGGGCTTATCGGGGGGATATCATATTTCATAGGGGGTATCACGGGACTGATTGGTGTTCCTCCGCCTACCCCGTGGTGGTCGGTAGCGCTGATACCAATCGGGCTAGTCGGCACTATTGGCGGCGCACTGCCGCGGTGCAAGCCCACCCTCGCGGGAGCTTGCTTGATATTGGCTGGTGTGTCGGCACTTGGGGTCGGTCTCGCTTCTGCCGAAGAAATATTCGGGTGGACCCGTGATTTTCCATCCCTTTTTGCATATTTGTCCCTTCATCCCTTAATGGGTTCCCTTCTCTATGTCCCTTCGCTGTTTGCGCTGATTATCGGCGGCGCTCTGGCCCTGGCTGCCAATAAGGGGCTCGATAGGAAGTCGGCAGCCCGAGAGATTACGTTTTTGCGGTAATCTCGACCTTGTAGTGGCAACGAGTTTGTTAACCAACCACGAAGATCTCCGAAGAGGCAGTCACGTCTGCTTCCCGCTGGCCGACCCAAGAACGCAGAGCCTGGAATTGTAATACGAGACCTTCCGCGGTAAGCTTATGGCAACGTGGCAGCTACCTGAAGAGTGCAAAATATGAGAAAGGGGGACTAGCAGTGGGAAAGCTGGACGGCAAGACAGCCATTGTCACCGGAGCAGGCCAGGGCGTGGGGCGCGGAATCGCCCTGGCGCTGGCCAAGGAGGGTGCCGCGGTGGTCGTTACCGGGAGAACCACTGATAAGTGCCTTCGTACGGCGGACGAGATCAAGGCCCTCGGCGGCCGGGCGCTGCCGGTAACCTGCGACGTACGCCGGCGCGACCAAGTACAGGCCACGGTGGCAGCAGCAGTCAAAGAGTTCGGAACGATAGATATTCTGGTTAACAGCGCCCAGGATAAGCGGGATAACGTGCTTTTCGAGGATACCACCGATGATGACATGGCCCTGGCGCTGGAGTCGGGCTTATTGGCGACGTTCTACTTCATGCAGGCATGCTTTCCACACCTGAAAGAGCGCGGCGGCAAGATCATCAATCTCGGCTCAGCCGCCGGCACGGAGGGCGCTGCCGGCTGGACGGCGTACGCCGCTGCCAAGGAGGGCATCCGGGCCATCACCAGAGTGGCAGCCCGCGAGTGGGGAAAGCACAACATCAACGTAAACGCCATCTGCCCGCTGGCGAATTCGCCGAATTTTCAGGCCTGGGCTGAGGCCTCGCCGGATATGCTCAACATAATGCTGATGATGGTGCCCATGGGCCGTGTGGGCGATTGTGAGAACGACATCGGGCGTGCCGCGGTGTTCCTGGCCAGCCCAGACTCGGACTACATTACCGGCCACACCATGATGGTCGACGGTGGGCAGACGATCTTGCGTTAGTAGGGGCACGGTGCACCGTGCCCCTACACTAGTCCGTAGCGACTCTGCTTGAAAGGGGGATGGCATGAAACGGAACTTGAGATCACCCTCACCCTGCCTCGCCACGGCGAGTCGGCCGCCAGGGTCGCCTATGGCGACCTCTCCCGTCAAGGGAGAGGGTGCTCTATAGAGAAACGGGTGGGTTTCGCCATACTTCACTCGCCCTTCAAAAGAGAGTCCGTACCTTCTGTTAAAATTGAGGAGGTGGCCCCATAGACGCACTTATCCACGTGGTTACAAAGCTAACGGCATTGGGGTCCACTTCAACGTTGACGCAGGCCGGCAAACCGGAGGCGAAGGCCCGACCTAGGGCTGGTTTGATGTCTTCAATCCTGTCCACATATTCGCCATATCCCCCCAGCGCCTCAACCATCTTGTCGTAGCGCTGGCGCGGCCTGAGCAGCATTCCAGTGCACCGGTCCTCACCGTACATCATGCGTTGCCCGTGCCTGACCATCCCCCAGGCACTGTCGTTGGATATCACCGATACCACAGGCAGATTATGGCGCACAAAGGTATCGAACTCCATGCCATTCAAGCCAAAAGAGCCATCGCCAAAATAGATAAGCACCTGCCTATCCCTGTTTGCCAGCTTGGCGGCCAGGGCAAAGCCAGTGCCCACCCCCAGGCAACCCAGGGAACCAGTGCCCATCATCTGCCCCATGAATTTCAGCCTGAAGTAAGGGGCAAACCATCCACCTGCGCCATCGCCTCCGTCCATGACAACCACAGCATCCCTATCCAGGAATTCGGTGACCTCCCTGGCCAGCCGGGCAGGGTGAATGGGCAGCGAGTCAGCACCGTAGGTCTGAGCAGCTTGTTCCTCCGTCATCTTGGCTATGGAGTTTAGCTGGGCGATCCACGCCGAGCGGCTGACCTTCCTGTTGGCGCCTTTGATCTCCCCGATCATTTGCCTCAGCACCGTTTTGGGGCTTCCCACGATGCCAATATCGGCACCCCGATTATAGCCAATGATGCTGGCGTCAACGCCGACCTGGATGAACTTGGCCTTGACGTTGAAAAGGGGAGTGCGACCGTAGCCCTGCATGAAATCGAGCTTGACCCCTAGCGCCAGCACTACGTCTGCCATTGTCGTTCCTATCCGGGGCAAGGCGAGAGGGTGATCCTCTGGAACAGCGCCCCGGGCGAACTCAGCCGTTTGCACCGGAATCTCCGCCAGTTCCACGAATTCCCTCAACTCCTTGTCAGCCCTGGCCCAGAAGACCCCACTTCCGGCAATAACTACGGGGCGTTCCGCGGTCATCAGAAGCTCCACCGCTTCCTTGATCTGAGATGGACTGCCGCCGGCGTCTCCTTCAGCGTAGTAGTTTTGAGGGAAGACCACATCGCTCTCCTCCACCGTCTGCGCCAGAAGGATGTCTATGGGACACTCCAGATATACCGGGCCCGGTGTGCCGCTCTTCGCCTGCCTGAAGGCGATGCTCACGTACTCCGGTATCCTTTTCGCCTCATATATTGTTTTGGCCCACTTGGTTATGGGCTCCATGAGTCGCACCTGATCCATGTCCTGCATCGACCCCATGTCGAACTGTGAAAGAGGAACACGCCCCCCAAACTCGATCATGGGACAGCCGGCCATGAAGGCCTCGGCGACTCCGGTCACGGAGTCGGTGACACCCGGCCCCGCCGTTACCACGGCAATCCCCGGTTCGCCGGTGGCCCGGGCCCAGCCTGCGGCGGCGTGAGCTGCCACCTGCTCATGGCGGACGTCAATGATCCCGATCCCCTCATCGATGCAGGCATTGTAGATGGGGGCGATGTGACCACCGCACAAGGTGAAGATGTACTGCACACCCTCCCTCTTCAATGCCCTAACAAACAGGTCTCCTCCACATACCATGGCCATTGTGGTTACCTCCTGTGTTATATCGATAACAACTACTTCGGGCGGCCGCAGCCTATCGCTTTCAATCCTGGTAGGAAACACAAATGCAGTTGGACACCAGTTCTGGGGATATCGCTGAGCCCCACCAGGTATCGAAGTCCTGAGGGTTAGAGTTTGAGGTTCAGCCTAACTTCGCAATGGCGCCTCTCCCGCGCCATTTCGCCGTAGTTTCTCATGGACAACGGCGATGTGTCAAGCGGCGCAAGGTTTACACGCAGTGGGCAGCATGCTATAGTACCAGCACCCGGTGCTCGTATCCGACACGTCTGTATGACTATACGGCTGGGTTGTTAGGCATCCTTTAGAGGATGTCTGGAGCCAGGCGCTGGAAAGCCCAAGATCTGAAGCCAAAATGAAGGGCTTTCAGAATCGAACGGCCTCAAAACGTAAAGGAGGTAGGGAGAAGTGAGTAGTACCGCAAACAATGAATCGGCTGAAGCAGAAAAGGTGGTGGCAACCACCTGTTCCAGCCATTGTGGGGCAAGCTGTCTACTCAAAGTGCATGTCAAGAACGGGGTGATCACCAGAATAGAGACCGATGATGGGGAAGAGCCTCAACTCAGGGGTTGTCTCCGAGGACGGGCCTACCGGCAGAGGGTGTATGACCCGGGCCGTATTCTATACCCGATGAAGCGGGTAGGCGCCAGAGGGGAAGGCAAATTCGAACGGATCTCCTGGGACGAAGCACTGGACAAGATAGCTGGGGAACTGAAAAGAGTCAGGGATACCTATGGACCGGCCTCTATTCTAATGGTGCAGCTGCCTGGTGACTATGGCGTTTTAACCGGATGGGGGGCAATCGAGAGGCTGCTCAATATGGCGGGCGGCTATACCGCCGGGTGGGGCGCACCTTCCTTTAACGCCGCTCTCTACTCTGCCGTATTCACCTACGGCACCTATGCCACCTCCAACACCAGAGATGATCTGCCCAACGCCAGGTTGATAATCCTGTGGGGGATTAACCCGACAAGTACCAGCGGCGGCACCAACACTTGCTGGTATCTGGCGCAGGCCAGGGAGGCTGGCACCAGGATCGTGGCTGTTGACCCCAG
>JAUWXW010000245.1 GCA_030616195.1 Chloroflexota bacterium
ACAAGCACGCCCCATCTCCTCTAACAGCACCACCAGGTCCAGAAAGTTGAACCCCCCTCCCCCATACTGCTCAGGAAAGGGAAGCCCTATCCACCCCAGATCAGCCATCTCCTTCCATAGCTCGGGCACATACCCCTTCTCATCCTCCTCCATCTCCCGCACCAGCGTCTTGGGACACTTATCGGCCAGAAAGTCACGAGCTGACTTCCACAACATCTCCTGTTCTTCGCTGAAAGATAGATCCATTTGCTATCCCCCTTCTAGTGATTTAACTCTTTGGTGCCGGTTTGGGTTCCCTGGGCAGGCCCAACCCCATGAGGGCTACCGTATTCCTGGAGGCTTCATTGGTGCCACCCTCAATGGTCATAGCTGCTGAGGCCAGGTAGAGGTATTTCATCCTGCCCCTAAGCTTTACCCACTTGGAGTCCTCATCCAGTTGCCCGTAGAGTCCCAGGATTTGCACACCAAGATTAGCCAAACGCTGAAGAATAGCCCCACCAAAGGGCTTCATCTGGCAGGCTTCAGCTATAATTGGCATTCCCTTGGTCGCCATCCAGTTCAACCTCGACCCCAGATTGCGTCCTACCTCGATCTCGATGGCTATTTGAGCCAGCCTGCTTCGAATAATAGGGTCCTTGCCTAGAGGCTGCTCGTTGACGTAGGTCTCCTTGCAATACTGCACCAGCATTTCTAAATCTCGCCTGGCACTGTTAATAAGCCAGTGCCCGAAGCTCTTCTCGGTGGCAACAGCGAAGAGTGCCACTTGCCAGCCACCATTCACCTCCCCCAGAACGTTGTCTTTAGGAACCCTGACATTATCATAGAAGACCTCACAAAAGGCAGGGTGTCCAGTCATCTGCGGTATCTGGCGCATGGTGATCCCCGGAGTGCTGAGATCAACTATAAAGGTGGTAATACCCCTATGCTTGCGGACCTCGGGGTCGGTCCGGGCATATACCAAGACCCAATCAGCGTAGTGAGCGCCGGTCTGCCAGGTCTTCTGTCCGTTAAGAACAAAACAGTCCTCCTGCCCTACTGCCCTCAACTGGAGATTGGCCAGGTCTGAGCCAGCATCCGGCTCGCTCATCCCCACCAACCACTGCACCTCTCCACGGGCAATGGGCGGAAGAAATCTCTTTTTCTGTTCCTCGGTACCAAATTTCATGATAGAGTCTCCCGTCATCAGCGCAGCCGAGAGCGCCCAATATGGCGCTCCCCGGTAAATCAACTCCTGCTCCAGGATGAACTGCTTCATCATGGGAGCTTCATGGCCGCCGTATTCCTTCGGCCACTGCAGACCCAGCCAGCCCTTGGCAGCCAGCTTGCGCCGCATCTCAAGGTCGAACTGGTGAAGCTCCTCCACTGCCTGCTCGCTATGTCCATCAGGGTCCACGCCAAGCCAATCGTCTGGGAGCGACTCAGCGAGGAAGTCCTGTACTTCCTTTCGAAAGGCCTCTTCCTCGTCAGTCAAGCGAAAGTCCACCGCCCTCCTTCCCGCTGGGCAAGCTGCAGTTCCAGTCCTCAGGCTGCGATCTCGTCCTTGAGACCACAACTCCGCCCGACGAAAAGCTTTTGTGTCTTAGAACCCTCACCGCAAAGCTCCGACTCGCGATCTCCGGTAAAGACAATCAGCCTCGTCAGCTTCTGTATCCGAACAACAGCTATCCTTCGATAGACGTATCTGTTACTTCTGTTTAGGTAACCCCAACCCGAATCTTCCGGCGATGTGATTCCTGGAAGTCTCGCTGGTACCGCCAGCCAGGCTGAAAGCCACCGAGCTTAGATACGCATGCCTGAATCTGCCCCCCAGTTTGACCCACTTGGAGTCCTCATTCAGCGGCCCATAGAGTCCCAGGATCTGCTGCCCTAGATTAGCCAGACGCTGACAAACAGCAGCACCATGTACCTTAATTTGGGAACTTCCCTTTACAGTAGAGATTCCCTGAGTTGCCATCCAGTTCAGTTCGTGGCCCAGGTTAAGGCCCACCTCAATCTCAATAGCCGACTCCGCCAGCCTGTTTCGAACCAGAGGGTTCTTGGCCAGGGGCTGACCATTGACATAGGTCTCCCGGCAATGTTCCACCAGTTGTTCCAGGTATCGTTTGCCATTGTAAATGATGAATAGTCCATATGTTCTCTCGCCGCCAAAGGCGTGCAGGAGTATTTGCCATCCACCATTCTTCTCCCCCAGCAGGTTCTCTTTAGGAACCCTGACATTGTCAAAGAACACCTCGCAAAAGGCAGGAATGCCGGTCATTTGCTCTATCTGGCGCAGGCTAACTCCTGGGCTCTCCAGATCGACTATAAAAACGCTGATGCCCATATGCTTATTATCAGGATCAGTCCGGGCATAGACCATCTCGTACTTGGCATGATGGGCACCGCTGGACCAGATTTTCTGCCCATTAAGGACAAAGCAGTCCTCCTCTTCTACTGCCCTCAACTGGACAGCGAAGGTATCCGATCCGGCATTGGGCTCGCTCA
This sequence comes from Chloroflexota bacterium, assembly GCA_030616195.1. The sequence continues at coordinate 2,485 of JAUWXW010000245.1, forward strand.
TCCCGATGGCCCACTTCACCTCACCACGGGTGATAGGGGGAATAAACCTCTTCTTTTGCTCCTCGGTTCCGAAGTTCAAGACCAGATCAGCCTGAACCGCTGCAAGATCTATCGCCGGTACCCCATGGTAGGCCAGCTCTGACAACAGGATCGTCTCCTTCCACAATGGAGCTTCCTGGCCACCATACTCCTTGGGGAAGGTCAGACCTATCCAATTCTTTTCGCCCAGCTTCCGCCAAGTTGCCAATGCCAGCCGGTAAACGTCTTCTTTACTCTCCTCCTCAGGCCCAGGGTCCACCCCAATCCAGCCAGGCGGGACCGTTTCCTGGATGAAAGCCTGCACCTCCTTTCGGAAGGCTTCTTCCTCATCAGTATAGCGAAAGTCCATTGTTCTCCTTTCGGCGCCACTGTGAGCTAGAGTCCCAATCCCTGGGCTACAATTTCACGATGGAAGTCGGCATCGCCATAGAAAAGCTCCCCCGCCTTGGCCCGCCTGAAGTAAAGCTCCAGATCATGGTCCTTGGTAAACCCAATAGCACCGTGAATCTGATGCGCCTGCGCCGTTACCCT
>JAUWXW010000060.1 GCA_030616195.1 Chloroflexota bacterium
CTGCCACTTTAATGCCGATGACACCGACTAGTGGCGCGGCCACTATTGCTGTCGCGAATGCGGCCACAGCCCCTGGCATCATACGCCACGCTGCCGCAAGCGGGGAGTATCCCTGCACAGACTGAAAATACTGACTGATGAAAAAGAGCAGTGCGGCTGTGCTGAGGGCAGCCAGCGTCATGGGTATGGTGGCGCCGGTGAAAGACATGTTTTTGAAGAATCTCATCGGCAACATGGGATGATCCGAGCGTTTTTCCCACCAGGCAAAGATAACTAATAGAATCGCTCCCACACTGAGCCAGATGATCACTGAGCCCTCAGCCCAACTCCCCTCCCCTGCCTTGATAACGCCATAGACCACTGAGAATAATCCAGCGGCGGACAAGACTACACCTAGTGGGTCCAGTCTCGGAGCGCTTTCATCCCTGGATTCCTGAACGAAGAAATACCCCCCTGCGAAAGTAATGATAACCACGGGGATATTCAAAAGGAACACTGAACCCCATTCAAAGTGTTCCAGCAAGATTCCACTGACGACTGGACCGATCCCGTAACCCAAGGCAAAAATACCGGCCCAGACGGCAATCGCCTGTGCACACTCCTTCGGGTCTGTGAAGCTCGCCCTAATAATCGAAAGCGTTTGGGGAAGCACAATTGCGCCCCCCAAGCCCATGAGACCCCGGCAAGCGATGAGCATGTCCATGGAAGTAGAGAACGCTGCTCCCAACGAGCTGATACCAAACAGGATCATGCCCGCTTGGAACACCCGCTTGCGGCCAAAGCGATCGCCGAGCGCTCCCATAGTCAGCAATAGTGCAGCAAACGCTAAAAGATAGGCATTGATCGCCCATTGTAATTCACCGATACTCGCTTGGAAGTCCTTTGAAATGGACGGCAGCGCCAAGTTGAGAATACTATCGTCCATGCCAAGGACTAGTACGGACAAACACAGAAAGGCTACGGCAACCCAAGGCCTAGTTGGTCTTCTTGTTTCTTCCGTCATAACAATGGGTGCCGTGTCAAAGGGGTGACATTCTTAGGGAGTCTCGCAGGATTTCCCCAGAGAACCTCAATTGGCTAGCAGTATATGACAGCCACCAAAGGAATTCAAGAAACCTGACTTCAGAACTTGTACTGTTATGATACATGGTATACAGCAGGGAGTGGGGCGGGATCTCACCAACTTAGGATGACGGGTGACCTTCTGGTAAGACAAGAAAAGGCTTCAATTCCTAGTCCTGTACAGAAGAGGTTGCCCTACATGGACTGGTGAAGAGTCCCAGGGATTGGCCGTACAGCACGTTCCGCAACTACGTTGCCCGTGGGCTCTATGATCATGACTGGGGTAGCAGCGGTGATCTTGGGTTGCCACCAGGAGTGGGGCGAGAGTAGCCGAATTGGTGGGCCGAGCCCACCCTACCTGGCTTCATTGGTGTAGCCGAATATACGAGTACCGGCCCAAGAGCAATAACCACGACAGTCACCAAACTAGGCTAAGGATAAAAAGGTGGCCGCCACCCTTAACATCCTCTATCCCGGTTCATTTGACCGCCTCCTCCTCAAGGACGACCCTGGCGTCAACCGCTACAGCACCGTCACTGTAGGCAAATACCGGGTTGAGGTCAAGCTCTTTTATATCAGGGTTCTTGTCAACAAAGGCGGAGACCTTTAGCAGCATATCTTCAAGGGCGGAAACGTCGGACGGTGCCTGCCCTCGATAGCCCTCAAGCACAGGATATCCCTTTATGTCCCTTATCATCTCAGCCGCATCTCTTGGAGCCAAAGGCACGATTCTGAAAGAGACATCTTTAAGAATTTCCACGAATATCCCACCCAAACCAAACATAAGCACCGGCCCGAACTGGGCATCCTTGGTCATGCCGATTATCACCTCCACCCCTGGCTTTGCCATGGGCTGGACTGAAACCCCATCGATAGTGGCTTTGGGGAACTTCTGCTTGATGGCTGTCATAATCTCCCTGTAGGCGTTACTCACCTGTGTAGCATTCTTCACATCCACCGTCACCCCACCGGCATCACTTTTGTGAACCACATCAGCCGACGCAATCTTGAGAACCACTGGAAAACCCACCTCTTTGCTTAGGGCAACAGCTTCCTTCATCGAGGTAGCCAGTTTGGCTCTAACGACATTTATCCCAGCCTTCTCCACCAGCTCCTTAGATTCGACTTCCGTGAGCACCGTCCTCTTCTCCTGTTTTGCCCTCCTGAGAATAGCCTTTGTAACCATCAAAGTCTCCTCTCTTGTCTCCTCAATCAGATGAATTTCCTCAGCGCTATTATACGAATCAGGCTGTCATAGGGCAAGTTTAGCAGTGAACGGGTGACCACAACCACTTTGCTACAAGTCAACCTATGTTTGCTATTCCAGCACCCGGGCCCGATGTGCCAGGCCTCGTGCCAGAATCATCTTCTGAATCTCCCTGGTCCCATCCCCTATGTTTACCCACCTCACATCACGGTAGTACCGGGATACCGGACACTCGTCCATGTACCCCAGACCACCATGTATCTGCACCGCGCTATCTGCCGCCCTTATAGCAGCGTCGCAGCCAAAGTACTTGGCCATCGCTGCTTCCATCAATGGTGCTTCTCCCTCTTCAAGAAGCCTCGCCGCCTTGTCGCGCAGCATTCTGCTGATCTCCAGGTCCACATACATGTCCACAATCATCCCCTGTACGTACTGGAAGGAGTAGATCGGCCTGCCAAAGGCAATCCTCTGCTGGGCATATTTCAGTGCCTCGTCGAGGCATGCCTGGTGCATGCCGAGCGCGCAACTGGCGACCCCGATGCGTCCCTGGGCAAAGCCCACATTTACCAGCCAGTGGCGTCCTATTCCTTCTTCCCCCACCACGTTCATGGCCGGTACGCGGCAGTCCTCAAAGTGTATCTCCCTGGTGTCAGAGGACCTGATGCCCATCTTGTGCAGCTTGGGCAGGATGGTATAACCCGGCGTCCCTGTCGGGACCAGGATCGAACTGAATTCCATCTTCTCCTTGTCGACCAGGCATACCACCATTACGTAGACGCAGTTCTCCAGTCCGGCATTGGTGATAAAGGTCTTGGAGCCGTTGATTACCCATTCGTCGCCGTCTCGCACCGCCGTCGTCTTGATACCCCGCGTATCGGAGCCAGCATCGGGCTCAGTTATGGCTCCAGCCTGCGTAGCTTCCCCGCGGATAATGGGAAGCAGGAACTTCTCACCCCATTTCTCCTTCTGTTGTTCCGTTGCCATCTTGGGAAAGGCAGCCGCGGAAGCGGCCACAGTGTAGGTTATTCCCTGAGAGGCATCGGCTCTGGACAGCTCCTCAATCACCAGGTAGCAGGCAAGGTCTCCGGCATCGCTTCCCTCCCAATCCTCTGGAGCCAGAATCCCGGTTAACCCAAGTTCACCCAACCTTCGGTACAGACCGTAATCGAACTCGCCAGTCCTGTCCCGCTCTTCGGCCCCGGGGACGACCTCCTTCAGACAGAAGTCCCTCACCGTCTTCCGAATGGCCTCTTGATGCTCAGCGTACTGCGCCTCCATAGATCAATCTCCTTTTCCACATATTTGCCACTCTGTGTCGCACATCAAGCGGAGCGATTCGCACGCCTCTCCTGCTCCGATCCTGGTGCTGTTGTCACAGGGCAGTCAGCCTGACGGGTCCGCAAGGCTCGAGTTGCCTATGTCGCCACTTCAACGTGGAAGTCGTCGATTCGCCCCTGACGCTCCTCCTTGAAGACAGCCTTGACAGGCGTGCCAACCTTGAGCTCTTGTGCTGCCTTTCGAGGTTCTGACAGGTCCACCCCGAAAAGCATCTGGGGAATGGATGTGGAAGACTCTCCCAGCTTTACCAGGCATAGCACGAACGGCGGCTGAGGCATCCCAGCAAAGGAATAGTTGTCAGTGACGACGGTGAAGGCCTCCAGCGTCCCCTTGGGCTTCAGCTCGACCCAGTGATCTTCCAGTGAGACAAAGCACCGCTCACAGAAAGAGCGTGGCGGGAGAAGCACACGCCCACAGTCCGGGCACCTGGTGGCCATGATGCGACTGTTGTCGCGTAGCTCAACAAAGAACCTGCTCGCCGTCTTCCCGATGTCGTGGGAATAGGGAACTTCCCACCTTGCCCGCACCTCAATGCTCTCCATCTCTTCATGCATCGTTACTGCCTCCTATTGTCTTCGACCTGGATCGCTGTCAGTGCTTATAGCTGGCCTAATGAAGAAATCTTCAGCGCTCCCGGTGCGCTTCTCCTTGAAGACAACCTCAACGGGCATGCCGACCCACAGCTCCTGCCGGGCCTTGTTGATATCGGAGAGGTCCACGCCCTCCAGGAAATGAGGGATATTGGTAGTTGCCCCGCCGATCTTGAAGTAACCTATCACATAGGGCGGCGGCCGCAATCCTGCGAAGGCTGCGGTGACGATGGTGAAGCCCTCCATCGTTCCCCTCGGTTCCAACTCTACCCAGTGCTCTTTCAGAGAAACGAAACACCTCTCACAGAAAGAGCGCGGAGGGAGGAGAATGCGGCTGCACTGCGGGCACCTGGTGGCCATGATCCGTGCGTTATCTCTCAACTCAATGATATATCTACTCCCTACCTCGCCAGCCGAGTAGAGCCATGGCAGCTCCCAGCTGGACGGTATCTCCAGCAGCTCCGACTCTTGTTCAATTTGACTGTCTTGCCTGTTTTTCATCGCGGCTCCTTTGCCAGAATTGTGGCGGTGCTGAAAATTGCCGACCCTGGTCCTGGTGACCCTCCTGCCCCCGTGGCCAGCGCCACCTTAGCACCCGGCACTTGATGCTTGTCAGCCTTGCCCATTACCTGGAGAGCAGCTTCAACTACCCTCACCAGAGCCGTAGCCCCTATGGGGTTGGCACAGAGTACGCCTCCAGAAGGACTGAATGGAACCTCCCCCGTCATCTCACCAAAGCCATTCTCTACCATCTTTGTTGCTTGCCTCCGCTCCTGGCAAAAGCCCATGCTCAGATAGTAGCCGATCTCGGTGCTGGAAAAGGGGTCATATGGCTCTACAACGCTTATCTGGCGGCGCGGGTTGTCTATGCCCGCCATCTGGTACGCTTTCCTCACCGCCGGACCGCCAAGTGCTGCGTCTTCATCAGCCTCCTCTCCTATGGTAGTCACGCAAGTGGTTGCCCCGGTACCGATGACCCAGGCAGGGGTGGGCGTTATCTTCCTGGCCCGCTCCTCTGAAGCGAAGACAGCAGCGCAGGCTCCGTCCGAGCGAGGACAGCAGTCCAGGATTTTGATTGGCCAGCAGACAACCGGCGAATTCAGTACGTCCTCAATGCCAATCTCAATCTGCACATGAGCGTAAGGGTTGTTCAGGGCGTTCAGGTGGTCCTTGACCGAGAGTTTGGCCATGTGCCACTCAGTGTAGCCGAACCTCTCCATGGCGCCTGTCGTTCCCATAGCCGTGATGGCAGGGAGGTTGAGAGCAAAGCCGGTGGCGAAGATAGGGTCCCAAATCAAGTTCAATATGCGCTGGGCATCGGGCGTCTGCCCTACCCTCTGCATGGCTACCACCAGCACCACGTCAAAGACACCAGACGCCACATGATGAATGCCGGCCAGCGCTCCCGACCCACCGGTGGCGCCGCCAGTGTTTATTCTCATGAAGGGCTTGCCCAGACCACCTGCGCCGTCCGCAGCCCACTTGTCGGGGCAATTGACCCCCTCGAAGGACTCGGGAGCAGTGGCAAAGACCACCGCGTCTATGTCCTTAAGCATGAGGCCTGCATCCTCAAGAGCTCTTTTGGCAGCTTCATGAGCCAGCTCCGGTACGGACACATCCTTCCTTCTTCTCACATACTTGGTCTGGCCTGTGCCTACAATGGCAACTCTACGACCCATGATCCTCCTTTCTACGAGCTCAAGATGACCACGCAATTGGACTGTCCGCACATCCCGCTGGCCCCATGGGCCAGGGCGGTCTTCACTCCCGGCACCTGATGTTCACCTGCCCTGCCCATAACCTGCAGTGCAGCTTCTGCCACCCTGATTAAGCCGACCGCAGTGTACGGATGCGAGGATAAAGCGCCTCCTGATGGGTTGACAGGCAACTTGCCGTCCATAGAGGTAATCCCCTGGTCAGTCAGTTGCCCCCCTTCGCCCCGCTTACACAAGCCCAAAGCTTCGTATTCCATCAATTCATGAAAAGAGGAGATGTCGTGCAGTTCGGCCACGTCGAGCTGTTCCAGGGGGTCATCTATACCCGCCATCCGGTAGGCTCTCTCCGCAGCCTGAGCCAGTGACGGCAGTTTCTCTAGCTCCTTGTCTCCCAGATAGTAGGTGTCATTTGTCCACCCGACCCCTTGATCCAGGCACAGTTGGCCTGTGCCTGCCTGGCTCTCTCCTCCGTGGCCAGAACCATAGCGCAGGCGCCGTCAGACTTGGGGGGCAGGTCCAGTTCCTTCAGGGGCCACGCCAGCAATCTCGATTGCAAAACATTATCTACAGTGATCGATTCCCGCAGGTGAGCCAGGGGGTTCTTGACGGCATTGCGGCGGTTCTTGACGGCAACCTTCGCTGCCTGTGCCTCGGTTATGCCGTACCGAGCCATGTAGCTCATGGCTTGAAGTGCATGCGCGGTGACGTAGTTAAAGCCGAACGGGCGATAGAACAACGGCTCGAAGTTGAGGCTGGTGATGGTGTCGAAGTCGCCCTCTGAGAGCTTGCTCCAACTCACTACCAGGGACGTGCCGAACTCACCTGATAGCAGCCTGAGCCAGGCCAGTGCTACAGCGAAGGCACCATCGTCAGCCACTCTGATTTCATCCTTAAGATGGGCCCCGGCAGGTGGAGCGGTGAGCATGCTGGTTATACTCCTGCCATCGATGAGATCGTGCGCTGCCAGTACCACGCTATCTATGTCTCCTATTTGAAGCCCGGCATCATCGAGCGCGCCTCTTGTTGTCTCGAATATCATATCGGCAAGATCTTGCTCTCTCTTGGCTGCCTCATACTTTGTTTGACTTATGCCAATCACTGCCACCTGGTTATCATCCATGTTGCCTCCAGTTCTCACTTTGCTTTATGCCCGGGCGTACGTCCCGCTTCTGCTATACATGCTCACCTTTCCCGATGGCAAGCCTGCTCCTACCGAAAGTCAACCGAACAACTTCTTGTAGACGTCCTCTTTTGCCGCCGCTTTACTCATCTCCTCCTTGATAGCCTCCGGGGAAGCGTAGAGATTCTTGGCAACCTCTGCCTCGAACTCCATGGCGGTATTGAGGTCTGTCCTCATGCCAGCGTTGATGAGGAATTTGGCCATCTTGAGGGCAGCGGGCGATCTCTGCGCCAGCGTGCTGGCCAGTTTTCTTGCCTCATCCATCACCGATGCAGGAGGCACGACTTTGTTGACCAGCCCCACCCGGTAGGCCTCCTGAGCATCTATCGGCTCTCCCGTATAGTGCATCTCTTTTGCTTTGCCCATGCCGATGAGGCGGGGCAGCCTCTGGGTGGCACCAGCGAAGGCGAGTGCCCCGAATCTTATTTCGGGAAAGCCAAAGGCGCTATCCTCTGCTGCTATCCGCAAATCGCAAGATATGGCCATTTCACACCCACCGGCCAGGCAACTGCCATTGATGGCCGCGATCACCGGCCTGTCGAAGCTTTCCAGCTTCCGGTAAAGGTTCCGTATTTCGTCCAGCAAGGTGGGAGATTGCTCCTTGAGGTCGAAACCGGCACAGAAGAATTTGTCCCCCCCGGTGATAATCACCACCCTAAGGCCCTCGTCTTTTGCCATCTCATCGATCAGCCTGGATAGCTCCCCAACGAGGACTGTGTTCAGGGCGTTCCGCCGCTCCGGCCGGTTCAGAGTAATGATGCCAACGCCATCTTCCTGCTCGTAGATTAGTGCTTCATAGCTCACTCCAGAACCTCCTTTACGTTTTGACTGGGAGGGACAACCCGCGGCGCTCCTGGTGCCCTGACTTCACCAGGCTGGAGTTCACGTAACTCCTGGCATGCCCCGACTTCGGAAACCAGCGCAACCCGCGCCAGTGTTTCCACGATCCGGAGAGATCGCCGGCAATCTCATCATAGCGAGTCAGCGGAGCTTC
>JAUWXW010000068.1 GCA_030616195.1 Chloroflexota bacterium
TTACAAGGTAAAAAGGTTCTACAGGCAACAGTCCGTGACGTCACCGAGCGCAAGCTAGCGGAGGAGGCGCTGAGAAAGAGCGAAGCGAGCCTTGCCGAAGCCCAGCGCATCGCGCATCTCGGGAACTGGGAGTGGGACATCGTCAACGACCGTCTCTGGTGGTCGGATGAAGTCTATCGCATCTTCGGGGTGATGCCACGGGAGTTCAGCGCCACATACGAGGGGTTCCAAGCTTTTGTCCATCCTGACGATAGACAGTTGATGACCAGTTTGGTTCGTGACTCTCTGGAAAAGGGCATCCCCTACAGCATTGAACACCGAATTGTCCGGCGGGATGGGTCCGAGAGAGCCATCTATGCACAAGGCGAAGTCCGTCACGATGAAGGAGGGAAGCCCGTTAGCATGATTGGAATAGTACATGATATCACCGAGCACAAGCAGGCGGAGCAAGCCATTCAGGAGGCTGCTGAATACGAGGAGTTGACCAAACTCAAGAGCAACCTTCTCTCCACCGTCTCTCACGAGCTGCGCACCCCCCTGGCAGTAATTAAGGGATACTCCACCATGCTCCTAGCCTACGACCGCAGGCTAAAGCGTGATGAGAAACGAGAATACCTGGAGTCCATAGACAGGGCCACCGACAGGGTGACCGAGCTTGTGGACCATCTCCTGGACATGTCCCGGCTGGAGGCAGGGCTGTTGAAGATAGACACGCAACCCACCAGCATCCCGATGCTGATCCAGGAAGCGGTGGCTGAGGTTCAGATCAGGGCGCCCCAGAAGGAGATAATCGTGGACGTTGAGGAGGGGCTCCCTATGGCCGACATCGATGCCAAGCGAATCCGGCAAGTTGTGGATAACGTCATCAACAATGCCATCAAGTACTCTGAGGAGGGAAGCAGAGTAACGATAGAAGCCCGGAGCGTGGGAGCGGAGCTGCAAGTCAGCGTTGCTGATCACGGTATAGGCATTCCTCCTGAGGATCTGACCAGGGTGTTTGACCGGATGTACCGCATCGAGCAAAGACTGACTCCGGGGGTAGAAGGTGCCGGGCTGGGGCTGGCCATCTGCAAGGGGTTGGTGGAGGCCCATGGCGGTCGAATTTGGGTGGAGAGCAAGGTAGGCAAGGGAAGCACCTTTTACTTCACTCTTCCGATATCAACTACGGGGGGAGGGCAGAGTTATGGCCAAGCGGCGTGAGGCAAAGACGATTCTCATCATCGAGGACGAGGCCGATGTCCTGAAGTTCGCCTCCCGGGTGCTGGAGCTGGAAGGTTACCCCGTTCTTCAGGCTGAGAACGGTGAAGAGGGCCTGAGATTGGTGAGAGAGAGTCAGCCCGCTCTGGTGCTGTTAGACTTGAGGCTGCCCGGCATTGATGGCTGGGCGGTGCTGGAGGAGATAAAGGGTGAGCCAGAGCTTGTTGCGATTCCTGTAGTAGTGTTCACCGCCTCGGCTGGTACACCCCAGCAGGAGAGAGCGCTCAGCATGGGCGCGGTGGACTACCTGGTGAAGCCCCTGAGTGCCGCCAGCCTGAAGGAGGCTGTGGACCGCGTCCTGGGCCAGAAGAGGTGACGTTAGCATGCCATCCAGGAAAGCTTCGGTGCTGGTTGTCGATGACGAGGTCAATATACTGGAAATGATACGGCGTACTCTGCAACTGGAGGGCTACCGGGTGCTCACGGCTGCCAGTGGTGAAGCCGCCCTTATTGTGTTTGACCAGGAAATCCCAGACCTGATGCTGTTGGACATCATGATGCCCGGTATGGATGGTTATACTGTGTGCCGCCGCGTTCGCCAGTTCTCGCAGATACCGATAATTATGGTTACCGCCAAGGGCAGTGACGAGGAAAAGGTTGCCGGGCTGGACGCCGGCGCCGACGACTACGTGACCAAGCCTTTCTCCTCCCAGGAGCTAGCCGCCCGGGTCAGGGCAGTGCTGCGACGCGCCACACTGTGGGATGAGCGTCCCGATCCAGCGTTCCATTCCCAGGACCTTGTGGTTGACTTTGCCCAACACAAGGTCACCGTGGCCGGCCAGGAGGTAGACCTGACCGCCACAGAGTACAGGCTGCTGTCCTACCTGGCACGCAACGCTGGCCGTGAGGTCACTCCTGACCAGATGCTAGAGGAGGTATGGGGAGAGGAGTACCTTGGAGAGCACCATCTCCTTAGAGCCAACATCGGCAGGCTGCGGCAGAAGCTGGGAGCCGTAAGGGAGACGTGGCCCACCGGACTGAAACCCGAGGACTGGATAGCAGAATAGAGCCATGAAGCAAATGATCTCGCCCATTGAAGCAATCGAGATGCAGCTTACCCCGGCAGTATCACACTGGGAGAGGGCGTTCAGCATGGGTGCCGCCGACTACCTGGTCAAGCCCGCTGGCCCTGTTGGCCTGAAGGAGGCTGTTGCTCTGATGCTGCGCCGGAGCAGGTGGTGTTAGCATGCCATCCAGGAAAGCTTCTGTTCTGGTAGTTGATGACGACATTCGCATGTTGCGCATGATGACGCGCATCCTGGAGCTGGAGGGCTACCGGGTGCTTAGGGCCAGCCACGGTGAAGGCGCCCTTGATCTGTTTGACGAGGATCCCCCGCCGGATCTCGTTCTGCTGGACATCATGATGCCCGGTATGGACGGCTGTACCGTGTGCCGCCACATTCGCCAGTTTTCGCAGATACCGATAATTATGGTCACCGCCAAAGACAGTGACGAGGAGAAGGTTGATGGGCTGGATGCCGGCGCCGACGACTACGTGACCAAGCCTTTCTCCTCCAAGGAGCTAGCGGCGCGGGTCAGGGCAGGGCTGCGCCGCACCAGACTCTGGGATGAGCGGCCCGAGCCGGCACTCCGTTCGCATGACCTCGTAATCGACTTCGCCCGACAGAGGGTAAGTCTGGCAGGCGAGGATATAGACCTCACCGCCACCGAATACAGGCTACTCTCCTATCTGGCCCGCAATGCGGGACGGATGCTCACTCCTGACCAGATACTGGAGGCGGTATGGGGAGAGGAGTACGTCGGAGAGTATCATCTTCTTAGAGTCACCATGGGAAGGCTCCGCCACAAGCTGCGAGATGATCCCAAGGAGCCAAGGTTCGTCGCTACGAAGATTAACATCGGATATATGTTTCTGAAGCCCGACTAGATGCCAAGGGAGGTGCAATTATGCCCAAACAGGAGCCGTTGATTTTGGTTGCTGAGGATGATCCGACGATGCTGAAGATGGTGAGACGCACCCTAGAATTGGAGGGTTATCAGGTAGTGACAGCCAATAATGGTAAGACAGCGCTGCAGCTTATCAAAGATGCGGAACCCGCATTGGTTCTGCTTGATGTCATGATGCCTGGCCTCAATGGGTTTCAGGTATGCGAACAGGCACGCCAATTTTCAGGGGTGCCTATCATAATGGTCACTGCAAAAGATCAGCTTGATGATGTGGTACATGGTTTGGAGATTGGTGCTGATGATTATATAGTGAAGCCCTTCACCACCCGCCAACTTGCGGCTAGAGTAAGGAAGGTGTTTTTCTTAAGTCGTAGGATAGGGGGCCAGTAGCGAAGAGGCATCACCGTCTGAGTTTGGGGTGTATAATGTGGAGCAGCCCAATCGGGGAATAAGGGGATGACATCGTGAATTGTGAGCAACTACCTGGCAAGATTCGCAAGGTCGCTGTGGAGCTCGACAATGCCATAGAAAGAAGGGATACAGAAGCGATATTAGCCTGTTTTGCCAATGATTGTGAAATTGAACTTCTTGGGATAAGGCTCACAGGGAAGCAAGGCGTTATGTAGCACTGTCAAACCCACTCAGAAAGGAGAATAAGATGAAGAGTCGTATCAGAATACTGTTGGTTGATGACAATGATCTCATTCGCCAGGCGTTGCGGCTCATGCTGGAGCCGGTGGAGGCCATAGAAGTGGTGGGCGACTGTGCCAGTGCTGAGGAAGCCTTGTCCCAGATAGAAAAGCTCTTCCCAGACATTGTGCTTATGGGCGCCCAGATGTCAGGGGTGAATGTGATTGAGGTTATCCGCCACTTGAAAAGAAGCAGGCTGCATTATGATGTTGATGTCATTGTGTTAGCCAAGACTGTCGACTATCAAAATTGGGTCGAGACCTTGGAGGCCGGGGCAGCCGGCTACCTTCTCAAAGACGTGAAGCATGCCGAACTTGTCCAGAGCATCAGGCAGGTTTACCTGACTGAGCACTCCCTGCAGGAGGGTGGTGCCTTTGTTGAACAGATAGTTGAGCTGGCCGTACCCTCATCTGTCAGTGCTGACAAGGTACTGGAATTCACTAGCCAAGTGGAGAAGACAGTTCGTGCCAGCATCCTGCAAATAGTTGCCTCACGGGATCGGACTGTCATTACCATCGCGACGAAGCCTGGCACACCCTCGAATCTCCTGAATAAGCTGAGAGATATGCCCGGGGTAGAAAAAGTGGAGGAGGAGCCATTGACAAAAAGCAGACTTTCCAACTTCCTCAACAGATTCAGGGCTCTACTGAGATCAGAAACAAGCCCCGAGAAGAGGGTCCTGATAACTCTGAACTAGACCAGCATGGCTAGGCAGGGTATGGTATCCTAGTGGTCTAGAATCAGGAACAATCCAGGCAAACGCCTGGAAATAAAGCCTTCCCGTGGGAAGGCTTTATTTATTTCGGCCGCTATACCCTCCATTGATTTTGCCCACAAGGGTTCATTTTGTGACGCCGATGTTATGCCACAAGCCACCCCTGTGCCGTTGCTGTGTCGCCGCCCTTCTATTCTGGAACTAGAAAAAACCAAGGAGGGCGGCAATGGCAAGCAACAGAAATCCCAAGAGCAGGAAACTGGCAAAAGGCACAGTAATAATGATCGGCACCACGCTACTGGCATTAGCTTTAGTGTTTGTGGCTGTGGGCCAGGTCTTTGCCGATTCATCGGCTGATGCAGGAGTGCTTGGCCTGAAGATCAATGATGCTGACGGGGCCTATATAGAGAGCGATGATATCCAGCCAGTCGAATTCCCTGCGGACACGACCGCCGATGAGATAGCTGAGGAGCCGGCCAGGTACAACTTCGCCTCTGTCCAAGGAGCCTCTAGCCTTGGCGTTATTCCCGGTGGAGAAGTGAGTGGTGTAATTCGCTTCTACAATGTTGATGGCAACCGAATTACCCACATTGCTCTGGAACTAGCCCAGGCCCCAGATGGCTGGGAGGTAGAGATTGTTACCGAGAACCTGCATGCTGAGCCAACTGAGCTATCACCTGAACCAATAGAGGATGTCCCTGATGGCATGGTATGCCTCACCGTGGGCAACCGAGGCTATGCGCTAGCCAAGGTGGCTACTGTCATTGTCCGCGTGCCCGAATCTGAGGAAGTAGGCACCGAGGGCGATATAAAGATTACTGCGGTGGCTAGCTGGCTAGGACAAACCGGAGCGGCAACCATCAGCCAAACTCGCGACTTTGATTTCACTGTCAAACTCACATAGGGAAGGAAGGCAAAATGGAGAGACGTAATGATTGTCTAGCGCTGTCAAAGTCACTGGCAAAGGAGGGCAAGATGAAGACACATACCGGAGTACTCGTGATCGATGATAATGAGGTTGTTCGCAACGGGTTGCGGCATATACTGGAGACAGAGGAGGACATGAAGGTAGTGGGTGACTTCGCCAATGCCGAGGAGGCCTTTGCCCAGATAGAGGAGCTCTGCCCAGATGTTGTGCTAATGGACATCCGGATACCAGGGATGGATGGGATTGAGGCTACCCGTCACTTGAAGAAAAACGGGGTGAATTGCCGTGCGGATGTCATCATTTTGGCCGAATGTGTTGATTACATGGTCGATGCTCTGGACGCTGGGGCAGCCGGCTATCTTCTCAAGGATGCTAAGCGTGCCGAACTTGGCGAGGCCATCAGGCAGGTTTACCGCAATGAGCACCCGACGAGGGAGCGTGGTGGCTCTGTTGAACAAACGGTTGAGCTGGTAATATCCCCGCCTGCTGACGCTGCCCAGACACTGAGATTCATCGACCAAGTGGAGGAGAGACTCCATGCCAGCGTCATACAGACGGTTGGCTCTGGGACCATGGCAGTGTCATCACGATCCAGATGGAGCCTTTCAGACTGTCGAATCTGCTGGGTAAGCTGAGAGATATGCCCGATGTAACCGAGGTAAAGGAGAGACGATTGGCAAAAGGCAGTTTTCCCACCGTTCTCAAGAAAGCCAGGGCTCTGCTGACTTCAACAACTGGCCCCAGCGCAAGAATCTCGATAGCCCTTAATTAGACTGTCGAGGCCAGGCATGGGAAAGGAGTCTGAGATCTGCCAGTCACCACAGGGAAAGAGTGCAGCATGATGACAGGAACAGGTGTCCTCGTCGTGAGCAGTGAGCCATCATTGCTCAACTTCCTACAACAGAATCGTAGCGCCAAGGGGGTACCGGATAGGAGGTGAAAATGGAAACCAATCATGAACAAGAACATCAAGAACATGCGAGACAGCAGGGATGCTGCCACTACTGGATAATCGAAAGCGCGATAGGCCCGGTCAGCAAAGGGGTATGCAAGCTGTGCAGCGCACAAAGCGAGTTTAGGAACTACATATCAGATTACCTCGGGGAGAACACCGAGGAGCACCCGGAACTGTGCCTGGCGGCGGGCGTAAGCGAGAAGGAGGTGAAGGAAAGCGAAGAGCATGCTCTCTTGCACCTCCGTCCTACTGCAACAGGACCTTTCATGGAGCGTTTTCCTAAAGGCAAGCACTACCGTGGCCAAAGGCGTGAACCCGCCCTTCTTGCATGGCATGGCGTTGCTCGGGGGCTGGCACTGAAAACGACATTGGTGGAGCCCCATGGAGGACGTATATCGGTGGAAAGCCAGGATGGTGAAGGAAGAAGCGTTCGACTTCTCGGTGCCTTTGGGGACTGCCGCCTATGGAAAAAGGAGCACTGAAACAGGAGAGGAGTGGTGAATTATGAAAGTTCTTATGATCGACGATGACCCTAATATCATAGAGACTGTCTCCCTGGGGCTGCAGCTACGGTGGCCGGAAGCTGAACTAGTCTCGGCCCAGCTGGGGGAAAAGGGTATTGAGATGGTAAAGAGCGAGGCTCCGGAGATAGTGATCCTTGACTTGGGGCTTCCTGACATAAGCGGCTTTGAAGTGTTGAAGCGGGTGCGGTCTTTCTCCAACGTCCCTATCATAATCCTCACTGTGCGTGGGGAGGAGAGCCAGATGATCGAGGGACTGGATTTGGGAGCGGACGATTTCTTGGTCAAGCCCTACAGGCTAGTGGAGCTTCTGGCACGGATAAGGACACTGATGCGGAGGAGAAGCACTGGATGAGGGGGCCGTGTACCTGGCTTTCCCCTCTGCCACAGCTGAAGTTGTAGTCGGGCCACCACTTTGGATTTGCAGTGCTCCCAGCATTGTCGTCGTCCATAGGGGTATTCCCACCTTGATCGTGTAGCCCTGGGACAAGCGTAATTGTTGTCTCTTGAGACTGAACAACAGTCCAGATTGTATAGCGGTCACAAAAGCCTGAATTGTTGAGTTTCCGAAGTGCAATAGCACTGAGCGTGTATGCTAGCTCACAAGGCTGAACGCTAGGCTCGAAGTTCTTTGTGTTGTCCACTTAGGCCTACTTCCATCCGTATTTCCACACCATAACTGGATACTCGCTCCCTCCCTGAGTTGCCACACGGCTTAGGCTCGTCTGATTTCTGGATATGGTTGCCCCAAAGTCAAATCCGCTTCGCATAACTGCTACTAAT
>JAUWXW010000044.1 GCA_030616195.1 Chloroflexota bacterium
AGGGTAACGGCGCAGGCGCATCAGATTCACGGTGCTATTGGGTTTACCAAGGACCATGATCTGGAGCTTTACTTCAGGCGGGCCAAGGCGGGGGAGCTTTTCTATGGCGATGCCGACTTCCATCGTGAAATTGTAGCCCAGCAACTAGGGCTTTAGGTTGGGAGGATCGGATCACTCTGCATTTCAGGCAGAAAGAGGCGGTCAGCGCTCCCAGGCAAAAATGGATGAGCGTTTTTGATACGGAGGAAAATCTAATCAAGAGGAGGTCAGGATAATGGTTGATTACAGTAAGTACAAGTTTGTCAAGGTAGAGAAGAAGGAAAAGGTAGCCATTCTTACTCTGAACAACCCGGATGCCATGAATGCTATAGGCAAGGAGGAGCATGCCGAACTGGAGCACGTCTTTGAGGATATGAACGATGATACGGAAGTGAACGCGGTTATCTTGACCGGGGCCGGGCGGGCCTTTTCCGCCGGTGGAGATATAAATCTCATGATAGATGGTTATACGGACCACTCGATACGGATCCCCAGTACCAGCGTTAAGAGGATCATTCTGAACCTGCTTGCCATCCGCAAGCCAGTCATCGCGGCGTTGAACGGTGCCTGTGTCGGCCTGGGAGCAACTATAGCCCTACAATGCGATGTAGTGATCGCCTCGGAGAAGGCCCGTATAGGCGACCCCCACATTGGGGTTGGGATACTTCCCGGTGATGGCGGGTGCATAATCTGGCCACTACTAGTAGGCATGTGCAAGGCTAAGCAGTACTTGATGACTGGCGAAATGGTCAGCGCAGCGGAAGCTGAGCGCATCGGCTTGATAACCAAGGTCGTCCCGCCGGAAGAGCTGATGGACGAAGCCTGGAAGTGGGCCAAGCGGTTTGCCGATGGGCCCACCCTGGCCCTAAGCTTGACAAAGCTCTCCCTTAACAAGATATTAATGGATAGGGTAAACTTGCTCTTTGACACCACTATTGCCTATGAATACCATACCCTCAACTCGGCGGACCATCTTGAAGCGGCCAAAAGCTTCCTGGAAAAGAGGTCGCCAGAGTTCAAGGGTGACCAAACAGACCAGTTTGTGTTTTAGGCGATAGCAGGCTGGCAACGTACTCGTACGAGGTGACTGCTGCTCTAATACAAGGATGAATCGAGTTGAAAGGAGGTTGAGAAATGGACCTGGGTTATAAAGGGAAGACAGTAATCGTTACCGGAGGCAGCTCCAACATCAATCGGGGCAACGTACTGACCTTTGCCAAAGAGGGAGCAAATGTAGTGAATGCGGACATCGATGACAAGATGGGCCCGAAGGTGGTTGATGAGGCCAATGCCCAGGGTGGAGGCGGAAAAGCGATCTTTGTGAAGACAGATGTGACCGATTGGGACTCAGTGCAGGCGATGGTTAAGAAGACGCTGGACGAGTTTGGCCAGATAGACGTGTTGGTCAATGGCGTCGGCTGGGTGGTTGACAAGGTCTTTATGGAGGAAGACAGAGACAAGTGGCAGAAGTTGATAAACTTAAACTTCTGGAGCGTGATTAACTGCAGCCGGGCAGTGCTGGATCATATGGTTGAGCGGCAAAGTGGCACCATTATCAATATCGGCTCTGACGCAGGCAGGATGGGAGAATTCAGGGAAGCCGTGTACGGAGGGTGCAAGGGTGGCGTTATTGCCATGACCAAGGCCTTGGCCAGAGAGGTGGGCCGCTACAACATAAAGGTAAATTGCATCTGCCCTGGCGGCGTTGTCCCTGAAAAGGCCGAGCATCGCGGGGACTTCAGTCTGGTTCCGGAAGGGATGGGCCAGGATACCCTGCCTGAGGAGTTGAAGCAGAAAATACTATCACGCTATGTCATAAAGCGTCTGTGTACACCTGGGGATATCGCCAACGCCGTGGTGTTTATAGCTTCCGATGCTGCGTCGTACATAACGGGACAGACCCTTAGTGTCAACGGCGGATACAGCATGATGTAACCGGGGTGTGGGAAACAGGTTGGACGCATTGAGCCAGTTAGGTCTAGGATGGAGATGGGCGGGAAAGCAGGGAAACTGCTTTCCCGCCCTGGGTTTGGGAGGTCTGTATGGGAGAGATAAAGAGTGCCTGGGAGATAGCTATGGAGAAGGTGGAGAGATTGGGAAAGCTCTCTGCCGAGGAACTCAGAAGGCAGAAGGAAGAAAAATACGGCTCGATAGGGCAGATATTAGCTGAGAAGTACCTCGGCGGCCTTGCCGTATGGCAAATGGAAGTGGAACTGGAGAAATACCGCGCTGAGGAAAGACAGATGTTGAAAGGTGCCCTGGCGTCGGGGTTAATTCATGTCATTGAGCTGGGGAATTATGGAAGGTTGGAGAAGGTTATGGAGGGGATTGTGCCCTTGAAGCAAGAAGAGGCGGCGATTAGGGAAGTCAAAGGTGAGATAGAACAGCTTTTCCACGAACACCAGCAGGTGGAGAAAGAGGGAACTCAGGAGATGGAGAAATCAGCCAGGGAAGTACTGCACCAGTTGAGGATTTCCGGGAGCGCCATTGGGGCAATTAATCCCAAAGCCATTCCTGAAGGACGCGAGGGTCTGAGTATTGCTGCCCAGCCCTATGAGGAGAGGCTGGAACGGCTTAAACGAAGACTTCTCGACCTGAACTGAGCAATGAAAATACTAGTTACCAATGACGACGGCATACATGCCCCTGGGCTGTGGGCGCTGGCCGCAGAGCTATGCAAGGTGGGTGAGGTGGTGGTGTTTGCTCCCCACCGCGAGCAGAGCGGTATGGGTACTGCCGTCACCGTAGATAGGCCAGTGCGCTTTGCCGAGGTGGAATCCGCAATAACCGGAGTGAGGGCTTACGAAGTTGAAGGGACTCCCGGCGATAGCGTTATCTTAGCTCTGGAAATGGTGGACGATGTAGCGGTGGTTGTCTCAGGTATCAATAGAGGGGCAAACATGGGTGATGACGTGCTGTTCTCAGGCACAGTAGGGGCAGCCCTGCAAGGCTACCTTCACGGCCTGCCGTCGATTGCCCTTTCAGTAGTATGGGCAGGGGAAGTACGCTTTGAAGTTGCCGCTAGACTGGGGTCGCTGCTGGCCCGCAGGATAGCTGGCAATAATACCGAGAGCATGCTGCTGAATGTAAACCTGCCCAATTTACCCCTGCACATGATAAGAGGTATTGAGGTCAGCAGAATTGGCACAGGGGGCTATAGCGGCGCCATCAAAATGGGCTACGACGGGACAAGGTACAACTACCGGATTGAGATAGGGCGGCCACGGTGGAACGCAGAGGAAGGAACGGACGCACATGCAGTGGAGCACGGTAAAATCTCCATCACCCCTCTTCGAGGAACGTTAAGCAGTGCCGAGAGAATCCCCTTCCTTGACGCTTCGCTTTCGTTGCTCCTCCACGAGCTGAGATCGCACAGTGTTAGGTAGCGGCACTGTCTCTACAGCTGATGATGCATCAAGCAATCACCTACTTTCCCCAAACGGACATTGTGGCATTATGTCTAATGGGAATTATCGGACAGGGCGAAGGGAAGCCGCTCTGGGATTGGATGCCTGTCACCCGTGGATGCTATATGTGACAACCGAACTACTTGCGTGTAGGGAAGGGTACGGGCAAATTCTAGATACTAATCTCTAAACTCTAAACAAACTCCAATGACCGAAGTCAGAAACTCAAAACAGCATGATTTGGAAGAGCGAACTGTAAGATTTGCCCAACAACTAATAGAGTTTGCAGGCATTCTTCCGCTCTATGGTAGAAAAGGTAAAATAGGCTTTTGGTTCTTTGGATTTGGATATTGTTTAGGATTTCGTGCTTCGGATTTAGGATTTAATCCTTGTTTGGGTTATGCGCAACCGTTTAAGATGCTACATATAGGTGACTAAGAAGCCCGTGATGGATGCTGAGAACAAACATAGTGCACAGCCTCTCGGCGGCGGAGAAGCGATGGCTGGCGCTGAAGGACCCTACGCCTTGCCACGACGGGGAGTGATCCTGACCATGGCCGGAGTCATGCTGGCCATGTTTTTGGCGTCCATGGACCAGACCGTGGTGGGTACTGCCATGCCCAGAATAATTGCCGACCTGGGTGGCTTCGACCGCTATACCTGGGTGACCACAGCCTATCTGGTGGCCTCTACCACCATGTTTCCTATTGTGGGCCGGTTGTCGGACATGTATGGCCGCAAGTGGTTCTACGTCGTCGGAATTACCATTTTCCTGCTGGGCTCTGTTCTGGCAGGACTCAGCCAGACCCTGACGCAGCTCATCATCTTTCGTGCCCTGCAGGGAGTAGGCGGTGGCATTATGATGGCCAGCAGCTTTATCGTCATTGGTGACCTGTTTCCCCCGGCTGAGCGTGGCAAGTACCAGGGGTTGATTACTGCTGTCTTCGGGCTTTCCTCCGTGATCGGACCTACTCTGGGAGGTTTCCTGACGGACAACCTCTCCTGGCACTGGATCTTCTACGTCAACCTTCCCTTGGGCATCCCGGCGATTTTCCTGTTTATCCGCTTCTTCCCACGCGTACGCCCTGCCGTGGTGAAGCACCGGATTGACATTCTGGGGCTGACGCTGCTCGTCCTGTTCGTCGTACCCCTGATGTTAGGGCTATCGTGGGGCGGAGTGCAGTACGAGTGGGGCTCGCCTCAGGTGATTGGTGCGCTGACCATGGGAGCATTAATGGCCCTTATCTTTGTGGTAGTCGAGTCCCGTGCCACTGAGCCAATCATGCCACTGGGCATCTTCCGCAACCGCGTGATTAGTTTTGCTTCGGCTGCATACTTCTTTGTCGGTTTCGGGATGTTCGGCGGAATCATCTTCATTCCTCTCTTCTTTCAGGGTGTCCTCGGCGCTTCAGCAACCAGGAGTGGCAGCTTCCTGACTCCGATGATGCTGGGGGTGGTGGTAGGCAGCGTGGTGTCGGGGCAGGCCGTGTCTCGCCTTGGAGGGCACTACCGCATCCAGGGCCTTATGGGCCTTGCTCTCATGGGGACGGGCATGTTCCTGCTGTCTCGGATGACTGTGGACGCCTCCTACTCCCAGGCCGTATTCAACATAGTCCTTATGGGCGTTGGGATGGGCACCACTCTTCCCCTATACACCCTTGCGGCACAGAACGCTGTTCCCTACAGCATGATGGGGATAGCTACCTCTTCGGTCCAGTTCTGTCGCTCCATGGGCGGAGTTTTGGGGCTGGCCATTTTTGGTTCGCTCATGGCAAACCGGTTTGCTTCCGGCCTGGTGACGCTGCTGCCGACAGCAGTCAAAGAGGCGCTTCCCGCTGGCACTCTCTCTGAGTTGAGTAGCAATCCACAGGCGCTGATGGACCCCAACGCTGTGTCAGACCTTAAGGAGATGTTGGGTGGGTTGGGGCTCCAGGAGGGTGCAGACCTGCAAGTGATGCAGGCACTCAGAGAGTCCCTGGCAGCAGCCATCAGTGACGTCTTCCTTCTTGGCCTGGCAATAGTGGCAGTGGCCTTCGTGGTGCATATGTTTCTGAAAGAGATTCCGTTGAGGAAGAGCCACGTGATGGAGGAAGCAGGTGAGGGTCAGCCTGGCGGTGCGTCTGCCGGGGGAGCCAGTCTCGCCAAGGAAAATCCCCGTTTCGCCGGTTCCCATCGCAAAGGCGAGGATCGTAGCTCAAACGGGCCAGACAAAGGGCCAAGCTTCTAAGAAATAGCTTTCACAGTATGGTTTGCCTTTTCACTCTGCCTCGTGCTAACCTATTCTATGGGAATGCCGCAATTATTCACCGTACTTACTCCCCAGGAAGCGTGGCTTAAGTTTGAGCCCTATCTTTCACCCTTAGGAAGGGTGGAAACCGTGCCCACCAGGGATGCCCCGGGGAGGGTGCTGGCTGAGGATATAGTCGCTCCCAGTGACCTGCCCTCTTTCCCCCGCTCAGCCATGGACGGCTACGCCGTGCGAGCTGAAGATACCTACGGCGCCTCAGAGGGCTTACCAGCTTATCTCCGGGTGGTAGGCGAGATAGCCATGGGTAGCTCGGCTGACATAACCCTCTCTCCAGGGGAGGCAGCCTTAATCCATACCGGCGGCATGTTGGCTGGGAATGCGGATGCTGTAGTGATGGTAGAGAACACCCGCGGGGTAGATGCCTCGACCATTGAGGTAGTTCGCCCTGTAGCTAAAGGAGAGAATGTCCTTCAAATAGGCGAGGACATGGCTAAGGGGGAGGCGTTGCTTCCCCGTGGCAGCCTGCTTCGACCCCAGGACATCGGAGGGTTGCTGGCTCTGGGCATCACCGAGATTCCTGTCTTCCAGAGGGTAAAAGTGGCTCTCATCTCCACCGGGGACGAGCTTGTACCGCCAGAGGAGGAACCGAAGCCAGGGCAGATAAGGGGGATAAATGCTTATACTTTAGCCAGCCTCGCCCTCAGAGCCGGCGCTATACCCATAAGGTTAGGTATCGTTGAAGACAACCGTGAGGCGCTGAAGGAAGCTGCCGAGAGGGGCATGAGGGAGGCTGACATCGTGGTTATATCTGCCGGCAGCTCAGTAAGCACCCGCGATATAACGGCCGATGTGATCAACTCCCTGGGCCAGCCTGGTATCCTGGTGCACGGCGTCTCTCTCAAACCAGGCAAACCTACCATCATGGCCTCAGTCGACGGCAAACCTTTCTTCGGCCTGCCAGGCAATCCCGGCTCGGCTATGGTAACCTTCGAACTCTTTGTCGCTCCCTGCATTTACAGGTTGGGCGGGCACCGGGAATTGCCCCAGCGATATCAAATGAAGGCTAAGCTTACCCGCAACATACCCTCGGCGCCGGGAAGAGAGGATTATGTTCCGGTAAAGCTAGAGGAAAGAGACGGTGAGCTGTACGCTGAGCCAGTCTTTGGCAAGTCCAATCTCCTCTTCCCCTTGATTAAGGCCGATGGCATAGCTCAGGTGCCTTTGGATAGAGGCGGCCTGTCAGCCGGCGAAACGGTGCTGGTGAGTATATTCTGATGTAGGGGCGGACATCTCTGTCCACCTGCGTCAGGCGGGACGACACAGAGGTCGCCCCCTACACTCTTGAGGAAAAGAATGAAAGAGAGGCATTTCTACCTCGAAGACATCCCCCTGGAGGAGGCTCTGGTCAGGTTTTTCTCTGCTTTGGAGGAGACAGGATGCCTGGCCCCGGCAGCCGGTGAGCAGGTCCCTCTTGACGAGGCACTTAACAGGGTCACCGCTGAGCCAGTCTGGGCCAGAATCTCATCTCCCCACTATCATGCTGCTGCCATGGATGGGGTTGCTATTCGATCTGATGACAGCACTGGCGCCTCAGAGACATCACCCATTCGGCTGAGGATTGGAGAGCAAGCGCAGTGGATAGACACCGGCAAGCCTTTACCCGCCGGCTTCAATGCTGTGGTCATGATTGAGAATGTCCAGTCTGTAGAGGAAGGCGTTATAGAGCTTATGTCACCGGTGGCCCCCTGGCAGCATGTTCGTCTTATGGGGGAGGACATCGTCAGTTCAGAGCTACTGCTACCTCAGGGGCACACTTTGAGACCGTCGGATCTAGGGGCTATTGCTCAGGCAGGGATAAGCCACGTGGCCGTAAGGTGCAGACCAATGGTGGCCATTATTCCCACCGGTTCAGAGCTGGTATCACCCGGGGAAAGCCTCAAGCCGGGAAGTATTATTGAGTCCAACTCTCTCATGCTAGCTGGTATGGTGAAGGAATGGGGTGCAACGGCCACACGCTTTGCCCCGGTGCCTGATGAATATGAGGAGCAGAAGAATGCCATCCAGCAGGCCCTGGCCGAGCACGATATCGTGGTGACCAATGCTGGCGCTTCAGCGGGAAGACGGGATCACATTCCCTTACTCCTGGCCGATTTGGGAAAAGTGGTGGTTCATGGGGCGGCTATTCGTCCTGGTCATCCGGTGGTTCTGGGTATAGTGGAAGGTAAACCGGTTATCGGCACTCCGGGATACCCTGTGTCGGCGGCGCTCACCCTGGAGCTGTTTGCCAAACCTCTTATCTATCGTCTCTTGGGCATTGCGCCTCCGCAGCGCCCCACTATTGAGGCGGTGATGACTCGCAAGGTGTTCTCCCCCATGGGAGAGGATGAGTTCTTGAGGGTGAAGGTTGGTAAGATAGGAGATAAGCTGGTGGCTACGCCCCTCCAGAGAGGCGCTGGCGTGACTATGTCCCTTGTTCGTGCCGATGGCTTGGTATGTGTCCCTCGTGGCTGCGAGGGAATTCAAGAAGGGCAACAGGTTCGAGTGGAGCTTCTCAGCAGGCTGGAGGACATAGAGAATGCCATTGTTGCCATTGGAAGTCACGATCTGACACTGGATGTCCTGGCCAACCAACTGCACACACAATATCCACAAAGGACTCTTTCGTCCTCTAACGTGGGGAGTCTAGGGGGGCTTCTGGCCCTGAAAAGGGGTGAAGCGCATATTGCTGGCTCACACCTCCTGGACGAGGAGAGTGGCGAGTATAACGTGCCCTATGTGAGGCGCCTGCTCAATGATCAGGAGACGGTTATCGTTAATCTGGTTTATCGAGAACAGGGACTGATGGTAGCCAGAGGGAACCCTAAGGGAATCAGCGGCCTGGCCGATCTACTGAGCGGGAAAGTGAGGTATGTTAACCGTCAGAGAGGAGCCGGCACCAGAGTGCTGCTGGATTTCAAGCTGAAGGAACTGGGAGCCGATCCGTCGCAGATTCGCGGGTATGATCGAGTGGAGTTCACCCATCTGGCGGTGGCGTCGGCTATTGCTGCTGGAACGGCCGACGCCGGATTGGGGATTATGGCAGCGGCCAGAGCATTAGACCTGGACTTCGTCCCTCTGTTGAAGGAAAGATATGACCTGGTTATGCCCCGGTCTTACTATGAAAGCACCTTCCTTGAGCCGTTGCTGGCGATCCTGCAACAGCCGTCCTTCAAGGCGGAGGTGGAAAGCCTGGGGGGATACGACGCCTCTGACATGGGTCAGGTGATAGCCAAACTATGGGAAGGTTCTTGAAGCAGCATAGTCTTTACAGGTGACGAACGAACTACCTGCGTACAGAGAGAGAGGAAGTGCGTGCTGCCTGTGAGATGCTCGGTTTTGATCCACTCTATATAGCCAATGAAGGTAAACTTGTGGCCGCAGTCGCCCCGGAGGATGCAGAGGCGGTCTTGAATGCCATGCGCCACAGCACCTACGGAAGGGATGCTGCTATTATTGGAGAGGTAAGGCAAGATAATCGTGGCAGGGTAGTGATGAGGACCAGTCTTGGGGCTTCCCGAATAATCGATATGCTGGTGGGAGACCCCCTGCCCCGAATCTGCTGAATTATCGACGCCGGCTTAAGTTGTTCAGTCCAGTTTCAGACGTTTCGAGAACATGGGGTGTCTACCCTTTTTTGTTGCTGGATCAGAGGGCAACCCCTTACGGCAAAACAATTGGAAAACATGCAGTTTATATTGTAAAATAAAGGTGTGGGTGACCAATGTGTGAGTTCCGTCACCCAGGTTAGTTAGGCAGACAAGCTGGGAGCAAGGTCAATACCCCCCTTCCTTGTTTGGTAGGTTTTGGTA
>JAUWXW010000073.1 GCA_030616195.1 Chloroflexota bacterium
CCGCTCCCAGTGCTACGGCCTCATCAGGGTTTATCCCTTTGCGCAGCTCCTTACCAAAGAACTGACCTATCTTTTCCTGGACCAGCGGCATTCTAGTTTGTCCGCCCACCAGGATAACGTCGTTCACCTGGGCCGATGTCAGCCCAGCGTCCGACAATGCCTGGCGGCAGGGACCTATGCTCTTTTCCACTATGTCCATGGCCAGTTGCTCCAGCTTGGCCCGGGTCAAAGTCGTGGCAAGATGTTTGGGCCCGGAAGCATCGGCAGTGATATAGGGAAGGTTTATCTCAGTTTGCTGCATAGTCGATAGCTCCCGCTTGGCTTTCTCCGCAGCATCCTTGACTCGCTGTAGGGCCATTTTGTCCTGTTTAACGTCAATGCCACTCTCCCTCTTAAACTCGGTACATACCCAGTCCATAATACGCTGGTCGATATCATCTCCGCCAAGGTGGGTGTCACCGCTGGTTGACTTGACCTGAAATGTGCCCTCGCCTATCTCCAGCAGAGAGATGTCGAAGGTGCCTCCCCCCAGGTCATATACCGCGATGGTGGCTTCACCTTTCTTGTCGATCCCGTAAGCCAGCGAGGAAGCAGTTGGCTCATTGATGATACGCAGCACGTTTAATCCGGCAATAGTGCCGGCGTCTTTCGTTGCCTGGCGCTGGCTATCATTGAAATAGGCAGGCACAGTGACTACCGCGTCAGTAACCTCCTCACCGAGATAAGCCTGAGCATCAGCCCTTAGCTTCTGCAATATCATGGCTGATATCTCCGCGGGACTGTATTCCTTGTCACCCATTACCACCCGGCAATCCCCGTTGGGTGCTTCAGCTATCTTGTACGGCAAACGCTTTATGTCCTCCTGGACCGTAGCGTCCTTAAACTTGCGTCCTATAAGGCGCTTAATGCTGTAGATGGTATTCTCGGGATTGGTAATTGCCTGGCGCTTGGCCAGCCAGCCTACCAGACGTTCGCCCGTCTTACTCATGGCAACCACTGACGGCAGTTGCCTTTCCCCTTCGGCAGTGGGGATGATTACCGGCTCACCCCCCTGCATGGTAGCTATCAGGCTAAAGGTTGTTCCCAGGTCAATTCCGACAGCTCTTCCCATTCCTCTTTTCTCCCCTAGTGGACGTCAATCCACGGTCTCACCGGGTTTTTCCTCACTTTCCTTCTCTTGCTCTTCCTCTTCTCCCTTTTGGCTTTCTCCAACACCTTTGCCCACCACCACCAGGGCAGGGCGAATTACCCGATCGTACACTTTATATCCCGTCTGCAACTCCTCTATCACTTTCCCCTCCTCCCCCTCCGCCTGGGTTACCGCCTCGTGACAAGCAGGGTCAAACTGTTCCCCTACCGACTTGATCTCCGTAAGTCCTCTTGCTTCCAGGATGGCCTGGAGTTTGCGGTCGATGAGCCGGATGCCGTCGATCCAAGTTAACCCGGCCAGGCCAGCAGGGAGGGAACTGAAAGCCCGGTCGAAATCGTCTATCACAGGCAACAAACCGAGAATAAGCGCCATGTTGGCAAACCTGGCATTCTCAGACCTCTCCTGTTCAACACGCTTCTTATAGTTATCGAAATCCGCCTCTGCTCTGCGCCAATTACTGAGGTACCTCTCTGCCTTGGCCTTTTCCTCCTCTAAGGCCTTATCCAGTGAATCTACCTCCTGAGTGTCCTGCCCTTCTTCAGCCTTCTCTTCTTCTTTTTCCATGCCGATCTCTCAATTCAGGCAGATATCCTGCTCAGCAAATCGCTCATCACTGTGGAGACATAGTCCACAGTGGGAATAGCCCGGCCGTAAGGCATGCGGGTAGGCCCAATAACTCCGATAGTCCCTCTCCTTTCCGCAAACCCATAGTTACTTAAAATCACGCTGCACCCCTGAAGAGCCTCTTCCTCATTTTCACCGCCAATGGTAACCCTAATCCCTGACACATCCCCTAGAGAATTCAGAAGGTTATTCAGTATCCTTCTCTCCTCTATCGCCTCCACCAAATTGAGGATCTGCTTGCCGTGCATGAACTCTGCCTGACTTACCAAATGTCGCAGCCCGTCAAGGTAAAACTGCTCATGCTGCTGCTTATCCTCTGCCTGCATTATCTGTACCATGACGTCGGCAATCTGCTCCTCAATTGGGGATAGCTCCAGCTCCTGTGCACCGATCTGCCGGCCGCTCAGGCCCTGGTAGGCCGCATTCATCTTGTTGGCCGAGGCAGTGAGTTCATCCTGAGTTGTCGCCTGCGCCGAAGCGAGAAGTCGCTTCTTAATCTGTCCCTCCTGCAGCACCAGTACCAGCAAGACCAGGAGCTCTTGCATTGCTACCAGGTCCATGTGTCTGAAGTGGCACACCGGGGCATGGGGCAATGTGGCCAGGGCAATGCTTTCCAGCCTTCGGGTAAGTATTGTTACTGCCGAGCGCGCCCAGTCCTCAGGCTCTTGCCCTACCTCATCGAAGAAACGTCGAATAGCTATCTGATCCTCAGGATCAAGCTTGGAATCCCTGATGAGACATTGCACGTAGTAGCGATAACCCTTGTCTGATGGCACACCTCCAGCAGAGGTATGAGGGCGAATAATGTAGCCCTCTTCCTCCAGGCGAGCCATCTCATGTCGGGTAGTAGCCGGGCTAACCCCCAGTGAATAGCCACGAGCAATACTCTCCGACGCTACCGGTGTGGCAGAGGCTATATACTCGGCCACTACGATTCTCAGAATAGTGCCTCTTCTCTCAGAGAGTTCAGCCGTTCTCTCGACCATATTAGCACTCTCCCACTGGAACTGCTAACTAGTTAGTACTTTATCACCGGCCCTTGACCTTGTCAAGAGAGCCGGCTAGACTGTGGATTCGAGCTGGTCGTGCCCATTGCCAGGCAAGTGGACATTGACAAATGTCGGCTTAGTTGATATAACCGCAGGTGTTAGCCCCCGAGAGAATTAGTCACCTCAGGCTGATTATATGCCTCGCCCAAATCTGCCTTCGACCTGAGCGTACCTCGGCTGAGACTCGTCCTGAGCCTGCTGTGAAAAGGAGGGCATGATGCCTGATGCAACGTATGATGCGGTGATAATTGGAGGGGGAACCAAGGCTTTACTGCTGGCAATGTACCTGATCAAATACGGTGGCATGAGCGTTGCCGTATTTGAGAGAAGGCACGAGCTTGGCGGCTGCCTGGCCACCGAGGAGACGACAGTCCCAGGTTTTCGAGGTAATACCCATGCCAACCTAATCTTGCCCTGGTATTATGTGCCGGTCTGGCGTGACTTCGCTGAATTCTGGGACTACGGGGCCAAGATTGACCAGTACCTGTGCAGTGACGGCTCGGTCTTCAGAAACAATCAGACATGCCTCACCATCTACAGTGAAAAACATGACCCCACTCAGGAGCGCAGTGCCAAGGAGATTGCCCGGTTCTCACAAAGGGATGCCGAGCGGTGGCTCAAGCTGTGGGGCTTATGGCAGGATGAGGCAACGCAAAGAGCGCAAATCGATTCGATGTTCAATCCGGCGGAGTTCCGCCTTGCTCCTGAAGTGTTGGAAAGACAAATGGCTATATATGGAAAACTGGTGGAAGCTGGTTTTGAGCCGGATTCGCTGGTTCTCACCGCCAGCCAGCTACGCGCGGCGCGAGAGTTCTGGGAAAGCCAGGAGATGCAGTACTGTATCGTCAGGTTTGCTCTCACGGCAGTAATGGACGTTAATGAACCAGCAACGGGGGCTGACTCCTTTGGCCTGGCGGCAACATTACCCACCATAAGTTTCGCCAAAGGGGGGACTCACCAGATAGCTCATGCCGCCTATCAGATCCTGGTGGCCAGCGGGTGCCAGTTCTTCACCCATACCGAGGTAGATAAGGTCATCATAGAGAATGGAAGCGCCAAAGGCATTCGCCTCAGCGATGGCACTGAGGTGGGCGCCAGAAAGATAGTGGTCAGCACTCTAAACCCACGGCAGCTTTGCTTCGACTTGATAGGCAGAGAGCACCTGGACTACAGGAGTGCCCGGCGCATCGAACTTCTGGAAAGCACTTTCGCTTGCTACATGGATTACAGCTTTGCGCTGCATGAAGCTCCGAGGTATGAAGCTGCCCAGTTTAATCCCGACGTAAACGAGTGTTACTGGCTGGGGCTGGCAGAGGATAATGACCCGGAGCATGTTGCCAGGGAGTGTCGCTACAGGAGGCTGGGAAAGTGGCCTCCCCTGGAGGACTATTGTCCTGTTATCTGGTGCCACAGCCTGGTTGACCCTGCCTACGCGCCCGCTGGGAAGCACATCGCCACCCATGAGCAGCTCGGACCACCCGCTACTGCCCATACCGAGAGGGAGTGGCTGGAGTTGAAGAAGCGCTATGCCCAAGAGTTGATTGGCATCTGGCAGAAGCATGCCCCCAACATGACCTGGGATAACATCATTGGCTACCATGCTAATGGCCCCTACGACAACCTTCGCATGAAAAACCTGGAGCCGGACGGAAGCAGCGCCGTTATCGATTGTGCGCCGTATCAACGCTACCAGAACAGGCCTATCCCGGAATTGGCCAACCACAGAACGCCGATAAAGAACCTTTATGCTACAGGTGGGGCCTGGCATCCGGGAGCCAATGCCGGGGCGGGTGAGTCGTACAACTGCTATAAGATTATCGCCACGGACCTGGGGCTGGGTAAGCCCTGGGAGGAACACGGGAAGGAAGAGCCAGACTCCTTGGTTCACCAAATGAGAACCATAAACAAAAGCCTGCAAGAGTCGGCCAGGGTGAAGACATGAGGCACGAAAGCACACGGTCAACGCCGATGTTTTCACCTGTGCCGTCTCTCAAATAGCCCATTAGGCTTGGCTGACACTCTCGACCGGAGGCGAGGCTATGGAACGCGATCTACTGTAAAGGAGGAACATTCTGTGGCTGACAGAATACTCTCTACGAGGCTGTGTGAACTGCTGGATATCGAGTACCCCATCATGCTGGCTGGCATGGGCGGCATTGCCAGTGCTGAACTGGCGGCAGCCGTTTCGGAGGCCGGTGGCCTTGGCGTTATTGGCGCTATAAACCTGACACCTGATGAGCTGGATGCCGAGATCAGGAAGGCCAGGAAGCTCACCAGCAAGCCCTTCGGTGTGGACACCATTGCCCCAACCAGCATGGTGGAGACAGCCACACTTGAGGAACTGAGAAACATTATCACCGATGAGGCTGTGGAATACGCTTCCAAACTGGCCAAGGAGCTGGGAATCCCTGTGCCAGAAGGGGCGAAATTTGGCAGAGAGGGTGGCACGGGCTGGGCGGCAGGGTTCACGCCGAAGCAAATCGAGGTGGTCTATGACCAAAAGATTCCGGTCTTCTGTGCTGCGCTTGGCAGTCCGGCCTTCATGGTTCCTGAGGCTCATGCCCGGGGGATGAAGGTGATTGGCCTGGTGGGGAATGCTACGCAGGCCCGGCGTGAGGCCGAGGCAGGGGTGGATATCATTGTAGCCCAGGGCCATGAAGCGGGGGGCCATACCGGTTATGTTGCCACCATGCCGCTGGTACCCATAGTGGTAGATGCCGTTCATCCCACCCCCGTTGCGGCTGCTGGTGGCATAATCGATGGCCGTGGCCTGGTGGCTGCCCTGGCCCTCGGTGCCTGTGGGGTGTGGTGTGGTACCGCTTTCCTCTGCACTCACGAGGCGGGGCAAATCGGCCCGGAGGCTCAGGAGCGCATTATCCAGGCGACGGAAAAGGACACGCGCGTTACTCGGGTGTTCACTGGCAAGACCTGCCGCCTCCTCAGCACCAAGCTGATAGAGAAGTGGGAAAAGGAAGGCCCGATATTGCCTTTCCCCCTGCCAATTCTGATGTGCACCAGCCTCCAGGAGGCCATAACTGACAGCAAGATGGTCGACTACTACTTCATTCCTGCCGGCCAGATTTGCGGGGCGGTCAAGGAAATGAAAAGCGCCAAGCAGGTGGTGGACGAGATGGTTGACCAGGCGATCCGCATTCTGGAGGAGGAATTTCCGTCCCGGGTTAAGCTGGCATAGGAGACTACGAGAACAGTGCCGTACTTTTCTCCAGGGTGGACGGCCAAAGCGAGCCGGTCACTGAAGACGTGCTCCGCCTCCGGGGCGGAGTGTTTCGGGAGTTCGTTCAATAATGCGCAAGGAGTTGCTTGGTTTGGATTTGAGCGTACCTGGGCTGAGGCTCACGGTAGGGCTCTCGTCGAAAGGAGGGTATGATGCCGGACGTCACATATGATGCGGTGATAATTGGAGGGGGAACCAAGGCTTTGCTGCTGGCGATGTACCTGGTCAAGTACGGAGGCATGAGCGTTGGCATCTTTGAAAGAAGGCATGAGATCGGAGGTTGCCTGGCCACCGAGGAGACGTCGGCTCCCGGGTTTCGAGGCAATACTCATGCCAACATAATCTTGCCCTGGTACTATCTGCCGGTCTGGCGTGATTTCCCTGAGTTCTGGGACTACGGGGCCAGGATTGATCAGTACCTGTGCAGCGACGGCTCGGTCTTTGCAAACAATCAGACCTGTCTTACCATTTACAGCGAAAAACACGACCCTACTCAGGAGCGCAGCGCCACAGAGATCGCCCGTTTCTCGGAGAGGGATGCCGAGCGGTGGCTTAGACTTTGGGGCTTGTGGCAGGGTGAGACGATGCAGGGGGTACAGATGGATGCGTTGTTCAATCCAGCCGAGTCTAGCATGGCGCCCGAGATACTGGAAAGACAGATGGCCCTATACGGGAAACTTGTGGAAGCTGGCTTTGAGCCAGATTCGCTAGTCCTGGCAGCCAGCCCGCTGCGCGCGGTGCGAGAATTTTGGGAAAGCAAGGAGATGCAGTATTGTGTGCTGAGGTTTGCTCTCTCGGGAGCATTCGACGTTAATGAACCGGCGATGGGGGCCGAGTCCTTCGGCATGGCAGCGACATTGCCGACCATAAGCTTCGCCAAAGGGGGCACTCACCAAATAGCTCATGCTGCTCACCAGATCCTGGTGGCCAGCGGGTGCCAGTTCTTTACCCATACTGAGGTAGACAAGGTCATCATGGAGAATGGAGCCGCCAAAGGCATTCGCCTCAGCGACGGTACTGAGGTCGGCGCCAGAAAGCTAGTGGTGAGCACTCTAAACCCACAGCAGCTTTGCTTCGACTTGATAGGCAGAGATCATCTGGACTACCGGACGGCAAGACGTATCGATCTTCTGGAAACCACTTTCGGTTGCTTGATGTGGTTCAGTTTTGCCTTGCATGAGGCTCCGAGGTATGAAGCTGCCCGATTTAATCCCGACGTAAACCAGTGCTACTGGCTGGGGCTGTCAGAGGATAACGATCCCGAGCACATTGCCAGGGAGTGTCACTATTCAAGGCTGGGCAAGTGGCCTCCCCTGGAGGACTACTGCCCTGTTGTCTGGTGCCACAGCCTGGTTGACCCCAGCTATGCGCCTGAAGGGAAACACATCGCCAATCATGAACAGCTCGGACCACCTGCCACCGCCCATACCGAGAGGGAATGGCTGGAATTGAAGAAGCGCTACACTGAAGAGCTGGTTGGCATTTGGGGGAAGCATGCCCAGAACATGACCTGGGACAACATCATCGGCTACGATGCTAACACCCCCTATGACAACCTTCGCATGAAAAACCTGGCACCGAACGGAACCATAAGCATTGTCGAC
>JAUWXW010000231.1 GCA_030616195.1 Chloroflexota bacterium
AACATTAGATTCTATACCAACGCTACAAAGCCACTACCTTAATCCGTTGATTCAGGGGCTGCTTCTTACTGCGTGTGAAGCTCGATAGAGTCGCCTTTAGAGACTCACCACGGCGAGTCACTGTCGACCGACCTCTCCAGACCGGCTTCAGAATGATAGATACCACTACTAAAGGAGTTCCGTAAAAGGGGCTCCACAATTTCAAGGGGCGTGTCCGTAGCCACGGTATCTCCTATCTGGTAATGACCACCCAGAGGAAGATGACCAGGAGAGAAAGAAAGACAAGGGTTTCAATTGCTATGACGATGATTAGAGTCTTCAAGGGGCGGGTCTGACTCCAAACAAAAAGTGCCTTTACTTTATCAAGCAACGTCTTCATGTCGAGCGGTACTTTACTACCCCGTTGTCGATGCCAGTTACCATCATCCTAATCGTTCTCCAGCAAATACTCCACGTCAGCCTTGATCTCCTCCAGGCGTTGGTAGTCAAACACCTCTATCTCCTCTGCCCTACGCTTGTTTGTACCGCCTTATTTTAGACCATGGCCGTCTCCGAAGGCAATTTCACTTGAGCCCCCCACAGCCTGCCCAAGTTGCCTTTTGAGCCCATCGATGCTAGAATTCATCCTGAAGGAGGGCCCCACCACAATGGCAAAACTACCAGAAGAAGCGAAGAAAATAATCGCCGAGGTGATCCCAGCCCTGGTAGCTACCGCAAGCAAGGACGGTAAACCAAATGTCTCTCCCAAAGGATCCTTTCGGGTGCTTGACGATGAGCACGTTGCCTTTGCGGAGATGGCATCGCCCAATACTATTGCCAACCTTAAGGAGAACCCGCAGGTCGCCGTCATAGTCTTCAATCCAGACACCTGGGGAGGGTGCCGAATTACGGGAAAAGCAGAGATACTTGAGTCCGGTGACCTGGTCGACTCCTTCAAAGCCCAGTTTGCCCCCCTAAAAATGGAGGTTCACTCCGTTGTCAAGGTTGCTGTCGAAGAGGCAGTGATTATGCCTCCCCTTAAGGCAGGGGCAAAGGGATAATGGATTTCCGTTTCTCTGAGCGCGAAGAGAAGCTTCGGGAAGAGGTCCACCAGTTTTGCCAGCAAGAGCCGCCAGAAAATTTCCCCTGTGAAATCGAAGACGAGGGCTACGGTTTTGGTGGATGGTCTCGGGCTTTTACCCGCCGGTTGGGGGAAAAGGGATGGCTGGCAATAGCTTGGCCCAAAGAATATGGCGGGCTGGGCGGCTCGATCATGGAGCGCTTTGTCGCTGCCGAAGAGCTGGCCTACCACAGAGCACCCCAATATGGGCACTTGTTCGGCGATGCTGTAGCAGCAGGCATTCTTGCCCATGGTACCGAGGAGCAGAAGAAAGATTTTCTCCCCAAGATGGCAAGAGCAGAGATACTATGGTCTACCGGCCTGAGCGAGCCGGGGGCAGGTTCTGACTTGCTAAACACAGCGACGCGGGTGGTAAAGGACGGCGACGATTACATCATCAACGGGCAGAAGATATGGCCTACCGGGGCTCACCTGGCGGAGTGGTGTCTGATTCTGGCTAGAACGGATCCTGAAGCCCCCAAGTCGAGAGGGCTGAGCACCTTCCTGGTGGATGTGAGAAGTCCCGGTGTGACAGTGAACCCGGTAATAGATATGAGCGGAAGCAAGTCCTTTTGCGAGATCTTTCTCGAGGACGTTCGTGTTCCAAAGCGCTGTCTCCTTGGGGAGGAGAATCGGGGGCTGCCTCTGGTGTTTGCATGCCTGGAAGGAGACAGGTTCTGGGGCAGATGCTTGAGACACGCCGGGAGCAAGAAAGACCTGGAAGAGCTGGTGGAATATGTCAACGAAGCCAGGTATGATGGCCGGAGCCTGAAGGAGAATCAAGTATTGCGGGACACGCTGGCTGAAATAGCTGTTGAGCTTGAGGTGTGTCGCATGATTAACTACAAGGCTGCCTGGCTGCTCAATAAGGGGGATAGCATAAGTTGGGAGTCTTCCGTAGTCAAGACTTTTGCCGACGAACTGGGTCAGCGCATTGCCAACGTAGGACTGCAAATCCTGGGGCCACAGGTACAACTGAGGGAGGATTCTAAATGGGCCTCCTTAAGAAAAAGATTCACCTTCCTCTATAATTTCAACAGGGGTCTAAGCCTTGCCGGTGGCACCTCGGAAATACAGAGGACAACCATAGCCCTTAGAGGCTTGGGCTTGCCGAGAGGATAGAAGGAAAAGGACAGAGGCATGGATTTTTCCTTTACTGAAGAACAAGAAATGCTGCGGAAAATAGCTCGTGATTTCCTCGCCACCGAGTGCCCTAAGGATTTGGTAAGGGAGATGGTCAAGGACGAAAGGGGGTATCCCCCTGAGCTGTGGACCAAGATGGCAGAACTGGGATGGACAGGGCTCATCATCCCGGAGGAGTATGGGGGAATAGGGGGCAGCTTCCTGGATGTTGTGGCGCTCGTTGAGGAGATGGGAAGGGCATGCTTGCCCGGGCCCTTCTTCTCCTCTCTGATAGGTACTTTGGCCATCTTGGAGGCGGGAAGCGAGAAACAGAAGAAAGAGTTGCTTCCCAAGATTGCTTTAGGAGAGTTGATCTTAACCCTGGCGGTGAGCGAACCGGATGTTGGTTATGAAGTTGATGCCCTCCGGTGCCAGGCTGTAGCGGAAGGTAAGGAATACGTTATTGATGGCACCAAGCTCTTTGTGGGAAATGCCCATGTAGCCGACCTCATAATATGTGGAGCCAAGAGCAAAGACGGTGCTGGCCAGGAAGGAGTTACCTTGTTCCTGACGGAGGCCAAAAGCCCCAACGTGACTTGCACCTTGCTTGAGACCATAGCTGGTGACAAACAATGCCAGGTGATTTTCAAGGGGGTGAGGGTTCCCGAAAGCAGCATCCTAGGCGAACCTCATAGAGGCGGGGAATACCTTAAGAGATTGCTGCAAGTAGCTGCAGTGGCCAAGTGTGCTGAAATGCTGGGCGGCGCTCAGCAGGTTATGGATATGACCGTCGAATACGTCAAAGAAAGGATCCAATTCGATCACCCAATTGGCAGTCTGCAAGCAATTCAACACCACTGTGCCAATATGATGATTGATCTTGAGGGGATAAGGTATATCACCTATCTGGCAGCTTGGAAGGTCAACGAGGGTCTGCCCTTTGGCAAAGAGGCTGCTATGGCCAAGGCGTGGGCCAGTGAGGCTTACAGGCGAATCTCAGATTTGGCTCACCAGTCCCATGGAGCTATCGGCTTCTGCGAAGACCATGACCTGCCCCTTTACTCCAAGCGAGCCAAGGCATCCGAGTTTGCCTTCGGCGACGCTCAGTTTCAACGTCGATTTGTTGCTCA
>JAUWXW010000173.1 GCA_030616195.1 Chloroflexota bacterium
CTGTGCCACAACAGATTCTAAAGGAGATAATGGAGCTAGCTTTGCGTGCCCCCTCCTGGGCGAATACCCAGCCCTGGGAATTTGCCATAGTGGGTGGTAGGAAGTTGGAGGAAATAAGACAAGCCTACACTGAGAAGGCAGAAGAGCGACCCAACCCAGACCTGGCCATCCCTCCTCAATTTCCCGAACCGTTCGATACCCGTCGTCGTGCTGTAGGCATCAAGCTTTTTGAAACCATGGGAATAAGCCGGGAGGACAGGGAAAGGAGAAGATGGTGGCAATTGCAAGGTTTGAGACTGTTTGAGGCTCCTAGCGTCATCTATATCTATGTTGACCGATCCTTCTACTTACAGGGTGATAGCTTGAATGTTTGGCCTGTATTTGATTGCGGTTTGATAGCTGAGAACATCATGCTCCTGGCTACCAAGTACGCGCTGGGGACCATTCCTGAAATACAGGCTGTCTTGTATCCCGATGTATTGAGAAGGATATTGAGAATACCAGATTCCAAGATTATAGTTCTGGGGATAGCTATCGGCTACCCGAACTGGGATGACCCTGTAAATCAATTCCAGTCCCAAAGGGAGCCACTGGATATGGTAACCAAGTGGTATGGCTTTGATTAGAAGATAGACTGCCAAAGAGGAATAGACCCTACCACTATAAACGAGGATACAGATTGCACAAATAGCCATTTTGTTCAATAAGGCATAGCTTAGCGCACCCCACAACATGGAGTATCCAAAAAGAAGAACTTCTAAGTAGGTCTTTCCCTCGTTCTAGTAAGGAACGAGTTCGGTTCCACAGCAGTTTAGTGCCAATGAATGCTGATCTAAACCAAGGCAAATACGGCCGGAAAACTTGGTCGCCTATGCCTTATGTTTCACTTCTGGAGATATCCGGGGTAACCATTCAAGCCATTTGGGTAGGTACCAGTTCTTGTCGCCCAAGAGTTTCATACTTGCTGGGAGGAGCACCACGCGGATCAGCGTGGCGTCAATGAGAATGGCGACCCCTAGGCCCACTCCCATTTGCTTCATGAACATCGCACTCGACAGAGAGAATGCTCCGAATACGAGCACCATGATGGCCGCAGCGCTGGTGATCAGGGCTGCTGTCGCCTTGATACCAACGGACACTGACTCCTCGTTGCTGCGGCCGCTGTCGTAAGCCTCCTTGATCCGGCTGAGCACCAGGGGGCACTGGCATGAAAGGTTTTTCGAGGTGCAGCAGTATAGGCTGGATGCTGGAGCTGGTTTTAGGCTTGTGGGAGACGTTGACAGACAGCAAACAAGAGCTTAACATGACCACAGTTGTTGAAGAGGGAAATCCTAGATCAAGGGATATAACCGCTGCTGGCTTGTCTAACTTCCCATAACCATGAAGCAAGATCAAGTCAGGCGGAAATTATCCACGGAAGTGAATACTAATGGCTGGAGGTGCTCTCGATGGTATCAAAGTTGTCGAGTTGGCAACGATGGTTTCTGGCCCCTACTGCGGAAAGCTACTTGCGGACATGGGAGCCAATGTAATCAAGGTAGAGCCACCCGGAGGTGATCCGTCGCGTCAGTGCGGTCCTTTCCCGGAGAGCGGGCCATGCCTCGAGCGCAGCGCGCTGTTCCTCTATAACAACACCAGCAAGCGGGGGGTAACGCTGAACTTAGATAGCTCGGAAGGTCTCGAGGCGTTTAAGCGACTTCTCAGATGGGCTGATGTTCTCATCGATAACCACCCTTCCCAGCGCCTGGAAAGCCTTGGATTGAGTTGGGGGGCGATGTGCAAGCTGAACCCAGCGCTCGTTTACACATCCATCACCCCATATGGCCGCACCGGTCCACAAGCCGGCATCAAGGGGGATGAACTGACCATCATTCATGCTGGAGGCCTGGGTAATTTGCTGCCGACCCGCTCGGTCGATGTAAGCCGTGCCCCAGTTAAGTTGGGGGGTTATGCCGTGGGTTATCACGGAGGGATCGTCGCGGCTGTCGCCACCATGGCTGCACTGCTGGGCCGAATGAAAACAGGCTGCGGGCAAGTAACCGACATCTCGCTCCAGGAGGTAATCCTCGCCCTGGTAGGGCCGAATTTAGCGAGCACCCGCTACGAAGGTACAACTTGGAGTCGTGTTCCTGACCGACCTCCGGCATTGGGGAGAATGAAAACCAGCGATGGTTACATCGTCGTTGGCGTCATCGAAAATCACCATTTCAGACTTCTGATGGATCTGATGGGAAACCCCGAATGGGCTGCGGCTCCGGAGTGGTACAATAGAGCCTACCGGGTAAATCACATAATGGAGATAGCACCGATGATGGACGAATGGATGCTGCATCAACGAAAGGACGAGGTGCATCACAAGGGAGCTAAGAAGGGTATTGCGATAGGGCCGATAAACTCTGCCAAAGAGGTGATGAACAGCGAGCAGTATGCTGCCAGGGGTTATTTTGTTGAGGTAGATCACCCAGAGGCTGGCAAGCATAGATACGCCGGCTGGCCATACAAGATGTCGGCTACACCTCCACGCGTCATGAGACCAGCTCCTCTGCTGGGACAGCACAACCAGGAGGTATATTGCACCGAACCTGGGTACTCATTAGAAGAATTTGAGCATCTTCAGCACGGGCGTGGTATAGCCGAAAGAAGGATAGAGATGGGAAATAACATGCTACCTCTGCAAGGTGTGCGAGTAGCCGATTTTACCTGGGTGTGGGCTGGGCCGTACGGCACCATGCTTCTAGCCACTCTCGGCGCTGAGGTCATCAGGGTTGAAAGCCACAAACAAACAGACATTTCTCGCCGCTCGGTGGTGTGGCCGCTACCTGACCCTGCCCCACATGAAGTGCCACCCAATCAGGCGATAGCGTTTAATGCCGTCAACTTGAACAAAAAGAGTGTAACCCTTGACCTCACAAAGCCCGAAAGTGTACAACTGGCGAAGCGGTTGGTGGCAATAAGCGATATCGTCATCGACAACATGCGTCCGGGCTCGATGGCAACATTTGGTCTGGGTTACGAGGAATTGCGGCAGGTACGGCCCGACATCATCGTGATTTCCTCCTCCAGTAGAGGGCGGCAGGGGCCTGAGAAGAACTACGCAGGGTACGCTACCATCCACCAGTCCATCGGTGGAGCAGCCTACATTAACGGCTATCCCGACGATGCCCCTTTCCACAGCGGTGGCGATGTGGATATCATGAATGCTACTACCGCAGCCTATGCTGCTCTTGCCGCTCTGTATCACCGCTCGCAGGCGGGGGAGGGACAGTTTATCGATTTCTCACAGTGTGAGGGCGTGAGCTCCATAATTGGCGAGTTGCTGCTGGGCTACGAGATGAACTCGCAGATTCCCGAGCGAATGGGCAACGCTCACCCCCAGTACGCTCCCCACAATGTGTACCGATGTTGGGGAGTAGACCGCTGGCTGGCCATAGAGGTGCATTCTGACGAGGAGTTCGCGACTCTTGCCGATGTCATGGGTAGGCCCGAGTTGGCTGAGGATCCTCGCTTCACCAACATGGCATCTCGCAAGGAGAATGAGTCTGAATTGGACCGGATCATCGGAGAGTGGACTCGGCCGCGGGACCGTGATTGGATGGTGAATGAGTTCTGCCAGGCCGGGCTTGCTGCAGCCCCGTCGCGGAACGCGAGAGACCTCTATGCGGATCCGCATCTCCGAGCCCGCGATGCCTTTGTGAGCGTCAATCATCCCGAGTTGGGTGAGCTGGAGCTGGTGGGGGCTCCCTGGAAGATGAGTGACTGTGAGATGGCTAGGGAGCATGCTCCGCTGCTAGGAGAGCACAATGACTATGTGTTGAGGGAACTCCTCGGTCTCAGCCAGGCGGAAGTGGCCGACCTCCGTAAGAACGAGGTCATCATGTAGCCGAAGCTGGCTATGGAGAATGCTGCTCTGATCCTTAGTTGACCTGCCCCCCAAAAACTAGTCCAGTTATAATGTTAGTCTGGTAGCTAAAAAGGGGGCAGCATGGTCAGAAAAGGACACACACCCGAGCAGATCATCAACAAACTACGTGAGGCTGAGGTTCTGTTGAGCCATCGATGCGTCAAGTCAAGGGCGTTCACCCCGCAGGAGGCCGATACCCCACGTCCTTTGCCTTCTTCATCGCATCCACTGCCTCCTTGGCGGTTAGAATAGCGGTAGACTTGGTGGAAGTCACCGCCCCACCAGCCAGGACGGCTATCGTTAGGGCCTCTAGGCTCACGTGGTCGGGAACCTCGGCCAACGTATAGACAGTGTTTTCTCCAACCGCGAAGTAATACTCCTCTAGCCTACCGCCCACGGCCTCAAAGATGGGGCGAACAGCCTCGGCGCGATTGTTTGGGTTCTGCACCAATGCTGCAAACCCCTGAGGCGCAAGAGAAATCTGCATTAGATCCGTGCCATCTCGGAACCTCCTTTCGCTGTTTCAGCTATGTCAACGGTATTGTCTGCTCGGGTGCCTTGCCT
The DNA here is from genome assembly GCA_030616195.1 of Chloroflexota bacterium. The sequence goes on from JAUWXW010000173.1 coordinate 4,466, forward strand.
TTTGCCGCTGTATGTGCTCACGCTCGTGCTGTGGCATCACCTCCTCTCATAATAGCCATCTCGGGAATCATCAAGGTCACCGAACT
>JAUWXW010000242.1 GCA_030616195.1 Chloroflexota bacterium
AGCTGACCACACCCTTAGTCCAGGTGGGCCCGCCGGGCAAAGCCAGGGCATTACCTACCGCCACTACCTCCTCTAGTTCCACAAGCTGGTCCAGAGAGTCCTTGAGAAAATGAGCAAAAGGAAGGTCTTCATCCCCCGGATCAATCTCCACCACCGCCAGGTCTGTCCAAGGATCTGTGGCCACCTTGATTGCCTTGAAGCTACGCCCATCGCTGAGGGTGATCTCTATACTCCTTGCACCTTCGACCACGTGGTTATTGGTGACAACATAGCCTTCAGGGTCTATAAGCACGCCACTGCCGGCACCAGTCTGGGGAACAGGTTGAAGGAATATATCACGGGTTACCTTCTCCGTAATGATAGACACTACTGCCGGAGCTACCTTCTCTACCAAATCGCTGGTACTAAGTGGATCCCCGCTTTCCTCATCTACGTATATAGGCTCCCATCCGGGATGAATTGGCCCACTGGAGGCGTTCGATCCGTTATTGTCATCCCCGAAAAGGGTGCAACCGGAACTGGCAACCAGGCTTATAAGCAAAAGAAAGATAAGAATGTATTTCAATCTACGCATCTCGCTGCCTCAACATAAATTATAGCACTTTTCGTCCACGGATGAAGCCAAGAAAAGGGGCGCTCAATTCTCACCCTGGGCTCGGTCGACACAGTCGCTCGGTAGAGTCGGTCAACAGAGTCGCCTCTGGCGACCTGTGGAGACCTCTGGCGACCCAAAGCGACCTCTGGCGACCCAGACTGATCGGTAAGGTTAGGCAGGGGTCTCCAACATGGCGAAGCTATCACTATGAACTTCTGTCCCTGAAAGCCCATTGCTTAATCAGAGGCAGTGTCAGTTTACGTGTGCACCTTACTTCTTGCAGAGGGAGAACACAGGGGCTGGGATTTTGCTCAGGGAAGAACCGTAGCTCCTACTGCCTGGGCTGCATCCTTGGCAACGTCTATCACCAGCGTGGGGAAGAAGAAAATAGCCAGTACACCCAAGCAGGTAATAACTAGGGCTACACGGAGGGCCCAACCAGAGGGAACGCTCTCCTCCGACTTCGGAGTGCCAAACCAGGTGACCTTTACCACTCTGAAATAGTAGTAAGCCGATATGGCGGTGTTGAGCACGCCTACGACGACCAGCCAGGCTAACCCTTGATGCACCGCCGCATTGAAGAGATAGAACTTGGCCAAGAATCCGGCAGCAGGCGGAAGACCGATAAGAGAGATGAGACAAAGGGTTAACGCCAGTGACAGCAGAGGGGCACGATGGCCCATCCCCGAGAAATCTTCGATCTCATCGCTATTTATCTTGTTGGTGATGGCAATAACGGCAAAAAACACCCCCAGATTGGCCAGAGCATAGCAACCGATGAAGAATATTAGACCTGTTGGGCCAAACACAACAGCAGGGTCATCGACCCCGACAGTCCTGGTGACCGCTGCCACGCCAACCATCAGATAGCCTGCCTGGGCGATACTGCTGTACCCCAGCATTCGCTTGATATTGGTCTGGGCGATAGCCACCACATTGCCCACCGTCATAGAAATGGCGGCCAGCACAGCAAAGATCATGGCCCAATCGGAAATAATCTGGTCCCCTCCAAACGCCCCAAGGAATACCCGCAGGATAACCACAAATCCCGCCGCCTTGCTGGCAACTGAGAGGTACGCGGTGACCGGAGTAGGTGCCCCTTCGTACACATCAGGCACCCACATTTGCATGGGCACAGTGGCGATCTTGAAACCAAAGCCACCTATAAGGAAAATGACACCCAGCAGGAGTGCAGGATTATCCATACTCATGCCTTTGACGGCCTCGTAAATACCCTCAAGGCTTGTCTCGCCGCTGACTCCGAAGGTAAGAGCCATGCCGAAAAGCAGGACAGCCGAGGCAATTGCCCCCAGCAGAAGGTACTTCAGCCCCGCTTCACTCGACTTGGCATCCTTCAAGAAGGCAGTCAGCGCGTAAAGAGATATGCTGGTTAGCTCCAGGGCAACGTAGATGGCAATCAGGTCCCTGGAGGCTGCCATAAACATCATCCCTATAACCGAGAGGAGAATCAGGGCATAGAACTCTCCCTGGAACCGGGAGAACCGGGAAACGTAATCCCTGGAGGCAAGAATAACCAGGATAGCCACCCCACAGAACAGGAAGTTAAAGAAAATGGCAAGTTGATCTACCTTGAGCATCCCATCAAAGAGGGTATTGTTCTCCCTGCCCCACATAGTCACGCTGACCCCCAGGGACGCCAGCAGACCGACGACGCTCAGAGCCGCCAGCAGCGCCTTTTCCCGAACAACCAGGTCAAGCAAGATCACGGCCGCGGCAAACACAGCGACGATTATCTCAGGAGTGAGCAGACTGTAACTATTCAATTCTCACCTGCCGGGACGATATTCGCTATCTGAAGCAATCTCTTTGTATCGTCATGTAATTCAGGCCACATCTCCGAGAGTTCTTCCTTCCCAACCCAGATAGCCTGGCCCACATCGCTGGCAGGCTTCAGCTCTCCTCCTACCAGCTCGGCCAGGTAGTCGATGTAGATAACGTGCAGCCGTGTTTCCTCCCCTTCCTTGACTATCCTATCAAAGGGAATCAAAGGAACAGTCAGTTTTATTTCCAGATTTGTTTCCTCTCTGACTTCCCTCACAATTCCTTCTTCAATCGTTTCACCAAGTTCCAGTTTCCCACCCGGACAAATCCACTTCCCCTGCCAGAAGCCACCCCTTCCTTCAACATGCTTCACCAGCAGGATCCTCCCTTCACCATTCTCAATAACCGCTCCCACAGCCACCATCTTTTCCACCATGTTCCCCTTGTTGACTTATGTCACCTTATGAGATCAGCACACCCATATTTACCAGCGTGTCCGTTCCGACCTTGATAACATCGGTGAGAATCTTCGGGTAAATACCAACCAACATAATCACCAGCACTAAAGCAAAGGTAGATACCTTCTCTACAGTGTCAGCATCCTCTGCGTGAACGTATTCCGGCTTGGGTTCATGGTAGAACACCCTTTGCAACATCCACAAAATGTATCCTGCCGTGAGCACGACACCCAGTGCTGATATGACGGTATACACTTGAATGCCCGAAACAACATTGCTACCAAACGCCCCCAAGAACGTGATGAACTCGCCAGCGAACC
>JAUWXW010000184.1 GCA_030616195.1 Chloroflexota bacterium
CGGTATTCCCATCATCATCCGGCCCTGGTGGGGGTCAAGCCGAACTAGAAGGACGCCGTTCCACCGCGAATGTGGAGGTGTCATTTACCCATGGGGTGAATGTTCTGTTTGCCGGCGGACCCCTAGGCCAGATGAGATAGAGAGCCACTGGCGTGGCAAGAGGGAATGGATCTGCGCCGCCGGATTTAATTCCACCCAGATAAAGTGGCCGGAGATCCAGAACGGCACAGTCGTCATGTGGGAGGGTCAATGTGGATATGTTTGGAACCGATACGCCAACCGCGGTCATCAGCACCGGCAGACCCTGGAGGTCCTCGACGTGGGTGAGACCGCCTTCCTGCTCAAGGTACTCATGGGCTGGATTAGCTTGCACTTCCTCATCGGTATGGACGATGGCAACCCCTTTATAACCACTGCACCCAAGCGAAACACCACCGTCCAGGACGCCTTCGACTGGCTGGTCCCCAATATAGTCAGGGAGGCCCTGGTGATGGGGGTCGATGTAAAGCGCCAGGGAGACTGGTACTTTATCCCCACTGACAAAGAGCCAAAGCGGAATAAGCGTGGCCGCCGCCGCCTCCACCATGGTGACCGTGGCCATACTCTCCCAGCAGCCGGAGGTCCCCTGGTTTGGAACCGTGAGACCAATCATACCGGTGAGCTGGTAGTCTATCAGACGGTTCAGAAGGTGGGTCCCGCCGTTCCCTTCGTCAGGGGCAATGTTACAGCTCCGGATCACCCGACCCTGCACCTCAATCACTGGCACATGGCGATTCGCAGTCGTAGCACTTCCGCCGGGAGTTCGGCCGGGCCCACTCTTGACTGAGATGGATATATTGATACATGGATAGATGGATACATTGATAAATTGATAGCAATAAATAATAACAGAAAGAGGTGAGCCCAGTGGAGAATCGAGAACCCAACCGGGCAGAGCGCAGAAGGCTGGCCAAAGAGGGCAAGGAACCCTCGGGAGAGGCTGAGGAAGATTACGGGCCGGTAGCTCGGGTCTTTACTGAGTGTCCAGTCTGCCACTGTCCTGCCCGGTTCACCGTAGAGGCGATGAAGGGCGACCTTCACATTGAGGATATCCTGGGCAAGGAGCCAGCGCTCTTTTCCTTCGAGTACATCTACGAGACCCCTACCCACAAGATTAAGCTCATAGCGATCGGGGATAGCTGCCAGCGCTGTGGTGCCTTCTATACTCTGGCCAGGGACAAGCTCAAGGGAGTCCCACTTATCATACCCAGGGGTGGTGGCCCACTGCTCGGACCTCGACCAGGATAGATGGGTAACATATGAACATAAGGAAGGGTGTCATCCTGGCGGCCGGGGATGGCGACCGCCTCGGCCCACTGGCCCAAGAGTGTCCCAAGGTCCTCCTGCCAGCGCCCGATGGGGGCCCGCTGATAGGCTACCCGATTCGGGCACTGGCGGCGGCGGGGATCAAGGACATTGCTGTCGTCATTGGCCATCTTGGCTACCTTGTGCAGGAAGCGCTGCGCGACGGTCGCAGGTTCGGGGTAAGACTGGAATACGTCTACAACCCTGACTACCTCGGCGGGAACGCGGTCTCGGTGTACCGGGCCCGTCAGTGGACCGGAGGACGGCCGGTGGTGTTGTGCATGGGAGACCATCTCATTGACAGGAATATGGTCGGGCGCCTGGTGAACGGTTGTGCCAGCCAGGAAACGCTCTGCGTCGACTACACACCCGCGGAGCGTCACGACCTCGGCGAGGCGACCAAAGTGGCTGTTGATGACGCCGGCTGCATCAAGGCAATTGGCAAAGACCTTGTCCGCTGGGACGCGCTCGATACCGGGGTCTTTCTCCTCACCGATAGCTTCTTTCAGGCCCTAGATGAGCTTGTCCGCCGACGGGGGACCGACGTGGAAATGAGTGACGTCATCCGTTTCTTCATCAGCCGGGGGCACCGTTTCCAGACCTGTGATACCAGTGGCTGTAGCTGGATGGACGTGGATACTGAGGAAGACCTGGGTGCAGGAGGAAGGAAAGATGCACTGTAGTAATTGTGGGAAAAAGCTCAATGAACCCCAAGACGTCTGCTGTGATAAGGTCTATATCAGGCGAAAAGATGATGCCATTGTGATTCTAGACCAACGAACCGCGGATGTAATCGTCGTAGGGTAAAATCATCAAATGCTTAGCTTCAAAGTGGCAATATAAATGGTAATTTTGCCATTGACATTGACAGCAGAGTGAGGAAAAGCATGATTAGAATAGGGCGATACCGGGTCTACTTCACCAGCCGCCACTGGGTTCAGACACATGGCCCGACCCGGGCAAAGAAGATCCTGTTTATGACAGTCTACTGGGAGGCACGTCCTACTGACGTCGACAAAGAGCAGCAGTTCCCCATAGGGACTCCGATGCTGAACGAAGGCAGGCAATATCGTTACTGGCGACCTCCCACTGACATCAAAGAAGGAGATATAAAAAGAAGGGATTCGGCTCATGGCTAAAGAGAAACGGTACAAAATGAGAGCCCTTGGCAAGGACAGGCTGAATATCGTCGTGTCAATCCCCAGGGTGGTTATTGTGAGAGAAGCAGAAAAGCATGGACTAACCATCAAGGAATTTCTGCAGGAATTTAAGGCGGTGGCTCAATTTGGTAACTTCGAGGGGGTTTTTTATACCTTCGAGGAAAACAAGGGGCATGGCGTGTAATGGGTATTATAGGCAGAGGAGGTTCTGATGAAGATAAATTGGCGAGAAGTTCAGAAGGTTAAATGCCACTTCTGCGAAGCGAGAATTGAGGCAGCACCCAATGTCATGGTGGGAGGTAGACGCAGATATGACCATAAACCTGGGCGTATTCCCAATTGGATGAAAAAGATACCCGGATTTTCTTGGTATGCCAATGGCATAGGTGACCGTATCTTCTTCTTGTGCCCCACCCACTCAACAGACGAGGATATTAAGAAGGCTTTTGAATGGGCTAGGAGACAGCCTAGCGTATAACAGAGGTTAAAGGTGAAGGAGGTCTTGAAAGATGAATGAAAGCCTAGTATTCCTAGCTTCTGGGGGCCTCGATTCCAGTGTGGGTATGCAGATGGTCCTCGACCAGGGGAAAACTATTTATCCGCTTCATATTACGCGGGGAGCAAAGGCTGAGAATAGAGAGCTTGACGCAGTTCACTTAGTTTACAGTTGGCTATTTGCGAGGTATCCCCGGCTACTTTGGCCAATCGAAGTAATGGGGATTACATTCCCGCCGACACTATGGAAGCGCGCCTATTATCAGTCTGATGTAGAACGGCTTGGCCACCCGATGAGGGACATCATACTTCAATCTCTCGGCGTAGAATATGCAGAGTATCTTAACTCAAGTAGAGGCGAGAGCATCAGAACTGTAATGGTGGGGCAGACATACGATGAAGTTATCCCACACGCTTCCGAGAAAGCCCTCTGGCTCGCCAGCCTCTATGTTCAGCTCGATAGGGCTGATGAGAGCTGGGCAATACGCTCTCCCTTCCTGTGGCCAGGGAGAAAGACTAAGGCTGATGTTGTAAGGTGGGCAAAGGAGTATAGCTTCCCCATCGAGGAAACGTGGAGCTGCTTTGAAGGTGGGGCAATACCCTGTGAAGAGTGCCAGGAGTGTATCCGGAGAAAGGAAGCTATCGAGAAAGCAGGCGTTTAAGAGCCGTTAAACGAAAGGAGGGGAAATGAAACACGCTAGACAAGACTATGCCGCAATCCAAGACCCAGGAGGAATGATACCGGAAGATGAACCTGTATTCCTACTTCGCGCTCAAGATGTCTGTGCACCATTTGCTGTCATGGAGTGGGCATTTCAGGCACAGCGCCACGGAGCACACCCAGGGATGGTTGAGGCAGCCAAGAAGCAAGCCGGACTAATGCAATCCTGGCAAACCCACCATAAAATGAAGATACCTGACATGCCAGAGTTTCGCCTTTAACCTGCGAGGGAGGATATATGGACTTAGACTGGATTGCAATAGGAAACATCTTTGTCTGGATGTTGATTCTAGTAGGTGTGTGCGCCCTATGGTGGGGGCCGTTCTTTATCCTGTATAAGATTTTCAAGCTTAAGCCCCTCTTATACGGTGGGTGGGCGATGCTCGGGGTCTCCATGTTTATCGTATTCATACATTGCCTCCGAACTCCCATACCTATGCTTTTCGGAGGTGGTTGATTGCTAGCCTATAAGGGCTATTAAAGGCAAGGAGGCTTGAGAGATGGACTGTCGATATTGTGAGTACCTGGACATAAATACGGTTGACAGGGGTGCCGCCTGTAAGTTCGGGCTGCAACCTGAAACCTGCG
>JAUWXW010000050.1 GCA_030616195.1 Chloroflexota bacterium
CATCGCCAAGCGTCGGGACCAGTTTCTCCATACCAACAAGAGCGATGTGAACCGGTGGGGCCCCGGTAGCCAAACGTATATTCCCCTCATTCTCAATCAGGAACAACGTCCCCGTGTCCGCGGCAACCACGTTAGCGCCACTCATACCGATATCCGCCTGGAAATACTTTTCCCTGAGCAGTCTCCGGGCAGTTGCCACCAATAGACCTATATCCGGCGGCAAGTCCTCTCCCGTAATCTTAGAGAAAAGCCGGGCCACGTCCTCCTTGGGTACATGAACCGCCGGGGAGAGGATGTGCATCGGCCTTGATCCCAGTTTCTGGATGATAAACTCCCCCAGATCAGTCTCATAAACCTCATTACCGTGTTCCTCCAGATGCTCCCGCAAGCCAATCTCCTCTGAGGTCATGCTCTTGCCTTTGACGATTAGTTTGCCACTCCCGACAAGACCATCAATGATGTTCAGCGCATCATCCACTGTCTTAGCTATGTAGGCTTTTCCCTTGTTTTCCTCGATAGCTTCGCACGCCTGCTCGGCCAGTTTTTCCATTTCTCCAAGGGCTTTCTCTTTTGTCTCCCTAACCTCCTCCGCCATCTTGATGGTGTGAGGGAATTTGTTCAAGGCATTATTGGTATTAGCTCTATAGCTCTTAATAGCCCGAGATAAAGCCAGGCTTATCCTATCATTGTGAGCCGCCTCCATTAATTCCTGTTTGTAATCGTTGAAAACAGCCATCCCCTTAAGCCTCACATAGCTGTGGCAATGACTTGAGCCAGGTCAACCACTTCTACATTGTCGTTTTTCAGTTCCTTGAGCCCAGCCTTTAGCTGCATAACGCATCCCGGACAGTGAGTAACGATCATCTCCGCCCCGGTTTCCACCAATTCCCTGGTCCTGTTAACTGCTAGAATGTGGCTTAACTCAGGGAAAACGGCTTCAAATCCTCCCCCGCCACCACAACATGTTGCCCACTCACCATTGGTCCACTCAGTCTCCACCAGCTCAATACCCTTGATGGCCCTCAGTATCTGGCGCGGTTCCTCTATCAGTCCCAGGTAGCGCGCCAACTGGCAGGAGTCATGATATGTAACCCTGACTTCCCGGGGAAATCGCAGCTCTGCCGAGTCGATGTTCTCCAGGACAACCTCCAAGAAGTGCTTCACCTCTATGTCATATCCCGCTACACAACTGGGGATCAGGTTACGAAGGGTATAAGTGCAGGAAGGAACAATACCAATAATACGCTTCACCCCAAAGGACTTTAACTTCTGGAATAGCTCCTGCCCATTTTGGACAAAGTCCTTCTGCAACCCGATGTAGTGCAACAAGCCTCCACAACAGGGCTCATCATCACCAAGATAGCCAAACTCGACCCCGAGCGTGCTCAGCACCTTGACCGCATCCCTGAGGGGTTGGGCATCAGAATCCCTGTTTCTCACCGTTACTTTGCGATACATCCCGGCAAGGTCAACACCCAGTTTCCTCTTAAAACTGGCAACGCCCATTGGCAGTTCGGAGCCAATTACACTTTTATCCATCCGTCGTATAAGAGAACTCAGCGATTCCAAGTCACTGGTATACTGATATCCGCACCCGGCAAAGAATACAGTCTCTGCTCTCTTGGAAAGGCCAAGGTCTTTGGCCCACTTTGCTCCTGATCCCTTAGAGCCGCCTAGTATGTTGTGCTTGGAGATGATGTTGTCTGCCAGGTAAACCAGCCCCGGAGGGATCAACTCCTTAGGTTTTCTGTTCATCTTCTATCACTTTTCTCAGCTCTTGGATTAACCCTTTTATTTATTGGATTATTTCCCAAGAGGGCCTGCCGCTAGAATGGCGCTGTTACGTCCAGTTTTTCTCCAACCTCTCTCAGCTCCTCAACTACCTGGTGGTAAACGCCCACCTCTTCTCTTTGCTGCTCATAAAGCTCAAATTCCTTCTCTCCGTGGATGAATATTCTGTCCTTGCCGGCCGCCTTTTCTGAATTCTTGAGTATATTTATATATTCATCCATCATGCTCTTAAACAGGGCCAGCTCAATGAATGCATCTATCTTTATGGCACCAAAGAAGTGAGATACCTTGGCAGGCACATCTTTCTTGGCATAGGTATTTGGCCCGAAGGTACTGCCGGAGAGTACTCCTGAGAATATATCTACGGCCAAACACAATCCATATCCCTTGTGACCACCACCCTCTTCTTCAGCACCGCCCAGTGGCAGCAGTCCCCCACCCTTCTTATCAAGCCAGTTTGCCAGTACCCTGGGTATATCCTGTGTTGCATTCCCCAGCTCATCCGTTGCCCACGTAATTGGCATCGTTTTACCCTCACGCCCATAGACCTCAACTTTGCCCCTGGGAACAGTTGATGTCGCCATGTCCAATACAAACGGTCGCTCTCTACCAGCAGGAACAGCAATTGAGATAGGGTTTGTACCCATCATTGCATCCTTGCCATGCGTCGGCACCACCAGCGGTGCAGTATTTGTGACTGAAAGCCCGATAAGGCCGTGCTCGAGTGCCATCATGGAATAATATCCAGCAATCCCGTAGTGATTGGAATCGCGGACGGCAGCCAACGCCACATTATTCTTGAGTGCCTTGTCTATGACAAGCTTCATGGTCTTATAGCCTGCCACCAGGCCAAGGCCATCTCCGGCTGAGATAAGGAGTGTATTTGGCGTTTCCTTCAAGACTTTCATGTCCGTGATTGCCTTCATTACTCCTGTTTCCAGTCCGTCTGTATATCTCTTGAGCCTCTGGAGGCCGTGGGAGCCCACACCCCTCTGGTCAGCAGCTATCAATACATCGGCTGCTATTTCCGCATCCTCAACCGGGACACCAGACTTATTGAATACATTGATAGTGAATTCCCGCAGGGCATCAACCTTTATCCTAACATATTCTTCCATCTTTCCTCTTCCTGATAAGATGTTCTCCTGTGATGATTTCCGTAGCTGTATTCCTCACGGAGGATAGTGAAGCCTATATCATACTCTCAGCAATTTGGCTATATCGCTGGGCTTCTCAGCCACAGGTATCCCGGCAGCATTGAAGGCATCAATCTTGGATTCTGCCGTCCCCACGTTCCCCATGACTATTGCCCCAGCATGTCCCATCCGTTTTTCCGGCGGGGCTGACCTTCCAGCAATATAGGCTACGACTGGCTTGGGGTACTTTGTTTCACTGATATATTGAGCCGCCAGTTCCTCCGCACTGCCTCCTACTTCACCTATCAGGACCACGCCCTTCGTTTCCTCATCATCTCTGAACATCTCCAGAAGCTTGACAAAATCGAGCCCGACAATAGCATCTCCGCCCATACCTACACACGTACTTTGGCCCAACCCGGCATTGCTGACGTGCCAGGCAATTTCATAGGTCAGCGTCCCGCTCCTGGAGGCAATGCCAACAGTGCCAGGTTTGAAAATGTGGTTTGGCATTATACCAACCTTAACCCTCTTGGGCGGATTTATTATCCCCGGAGTATTTGGGCCAACAATTATTGCCCCCGTCTTCTCAGCTCTGGCAATGAATTCAATAGAATCTTTTTGCGGAATCAGCTCAGTAATTACCACAATTGTCCTGATACCAGCCTCAATAGCCTCATTGACAGCACCTGGGGCAAAGCGGGCCGGGACAAATACGATAGACGTATTAGCACCGTGGTTACTGACTGCCTCGGCAACCGTGTTATAGACCGGTATACCGTTAACCTGCTCCCCTTCTTTACCGGGAGTCACCCCGGCAACGATCTTGGTCCCAAAGCGTAGCATTGCCTCGGTGTGAAACCTTCCCTCATTCCCCGTAATACCCTGAACTACTACCCTCGAATTCTCGTCTATTATGCCTTTTAGATTACTCACCTCGTAATCCTACAACAACCTCAAGACTTCGCTGGCTGCCGTCTCCATGTCAGGGTAGACATTGACTAGGCTGTGGCGCAGTATTTCCGCTGCCTCTTCCTCAGTCGTTCCCATCATCCTTACAGCAATCGGTTTTCTGACGCTGACCTCAGCGAGCCCTTGTACGATTCCCTCCGCCACTATATCACACCTCGTTATTCCGCCCAGAACGTTTACCAGCACCGCTTTTACTTCCGGCTTTGACATGACCAGGATTAGTCCCTTTTTGACAACCTCCCTTTGAGCGCCACCGCCGATATCGAGGAAATTGGCGGCTCTGCCACCGAAAGCCTGAACCAGATCCATGGTGGCCATAACCAGACCAGCGCCATTGCCAATAATGCCTATATCTCCGGACAGGTCTACATAGGCTAGTCCTTGCCGTCTGGCCTCAGCCTCCCTCGGGGTATCCTCAACCCTTAGAGAGCTTCTACCTTCAAATTCAGGATGCCTGAAAATCGCATTGTCATCCAATATTATTCTTGCGTCGGCAGCTACGTAATCGCCCGAAGACGTCTTGACCAGCGGGTTTATCTCGACCAGTTCGGCATCATACTCCATGGCAGCTTTATGTAAAGTAGCTGCCACCGCAGCAAACCTGGAGATATCATCTTTGTCCATGTCAGAGAATTGTGCCATCATTGACTCAGCAGCACTTTGGCTAAAGCCAGCATCGGGATCGACCCAATGCCTCAATATCTTATCTGGAGACGCCAGAGCAACTTCCTCGATATCAACTCCACCACTGGTAGAGACCAGGACAACGTATCTCCTGGCCTGCCTATCTATAGTTACCGAGGCATAGAACTGCGCCACAATGTCCAGCTTCTCTTCAACCAGCAGACTGTCTACTGCAATCCCCTTGATGCTACTGCCAATAAGATTTGAGGCCACCCTTCTTGCCTCGGCAGCATCGTCAGCAAATACTATGCCGCCAGCCTTGCCCCGGCCCGATACCGGAACTTGAGATTTTAGCACTATGGGTTTACCTATTTCCCTGGCTACCGCCTCAGCTTCATCTGGATTGGTGGCAACGCTACCTCTGGGAGTCGCTATCCCATAGTTCCCAAGAATATCCTTGGCTTCAAACTCAAAGAGCTTCACCCTGCCCTAACCCTTGCTTTCCAACGTTGTTGTGATAAAGCCCGCGATGTCCCCAAGAGATGTACCAGGGCCAAAAACGCGAGCCACACCGGCCTCCATCAACGGGGCAATGTCCTTGTCCGGTATAATACCCCCAGCTACAACCAGGACGTCCTTGCCACCCTTTTCCCGAATCAAACTCACCGTCTTGGGGAATAAACTCATGTGAGCACCAGAGAGACAACTCAGACCAACCACGTCTACATCCTCTTGGATGGCTGCGTCAGCAATCTCCTGCGGCGTTAAACGTAGGCCAAGATAGACCACCTCCATTCCGGCATCCCTTAGACCCCGGGCTACCACCTTGGCTCCCCTATCATGCCCGTCAAGCCCGGGTTTAGCCACTAAGACACGTATCTTCTTATCCATAAATGTCCCCCGCAAATCTAAAGTATACTTGGTTCTCTATACTCCCCAAACGCCTCCCTCAAAGCGTCACTTATCTCCCCTACGGTGGCATAGGCCTTAACCGCATCAATGATCACCGGCATAATATTCTCATCGCTTCTGGACACACGCCGTACTCCATCCAGCATCTCACTCACCTTCTTGTTATCTCTTTCCCCCTTCAACCTTCTCAATCTTTCAACTTGCTTCTTCTCGGTTTCCTCACCTATCTCCAATGTCTCCGGTATATGTTCTTCCTGTGTCACAAACTTATTAACCCCGACTATGGCCTGTTCGCCAGAATCCACCGCCTTCTGATAATTGTAGGATGAATTCGCAATCTCTTTTTGAACGTATCCCCTCTCAATTGCCTTGAGAGCACCACCCATCTTGTCAATTTCGGTGATATACTCCATGACCTTGTTCTCCAGCTCGTTGGTCAACCATTCTATGTAGTAAGAACCTCCCAGCGGGTCAACGGTATCCGCCACACCACTCTCTTCGGCAATGATTTGTTGAGTTCTCAGGGCAACTTGTACAGCCTCCTGACTGGGCAAAGCCAATGCCTCGTCAAAGGAATTGGTGTGCAAGGACTGGCATCCCCCCAGCACAGCAGCCAGAGACTGAAGCGTCACTCTGACGATGTTGATAAGAGGTTGCTGTGCTGTCAGTGTAAAGCCATCGGTTTGGACATGGTACCTCAACATCATAGATCTTGGGTTGGTAGCACCAAACCTCTCCTTCATTATCCTGGCCCAAATACGACGCAAGGCTCTAAACTTGGCCACTTCCTCAACGAGATTAGTATAGGCAGCAAAGAAAAAGGAGAACCGAGGGGCAAAAGAGTCAACCTCCATTCCCCTATCTATCATCGCCTGAACGTAGGCAATTCCGTTTGCCAGTGTGAAAGCCGCTTCTTGAGCTGCCGTGGCGCCAGCTTCCCTCATGTGATAGCCGCTGATGCTGATCGAGTTCCATTGAGGCATGTTCTGGGCACAATAAGAACAAATATCGGTCACCAGTCGCATGGAAGCGGTGGGTCCAAAAATATAGGTGTTTCTGGCTATGTACTCCTTAAGTATGTCATTCTGGACAGTCCCATTCAGTTTACTTCTGTCGGCCCCCCGCTTTTCGGCAGCGGCAACGTACATGGCCAACAGAATTGGTGCTGTGGCGTTAATGGTCATAGATGTGCTTACTTCGGCCAGAGGGATGTCCTGCCACAGGCGCTCCATGTCCTGGAGTGAATCCACAGCGACCCCGCATTTGCCTACCTCCCCAGCAGCTAGAGGATGGTCTGAATCGTAGCCCTCCTGAGTGGGCAGGTGGAAGGCAACACTGAAGCCCGTCTGCCCCTGTTCGTACAAATACTTGTATCGCTCATTCGTCTCTTCCACTGTGCCAAATCCGGCATATTGACGCATGGTCCATAGTCTACCCCTATAACCAGTTGGCATTATGTGTCTGGTATAGGGGTATTCTCCGGGGAGCCCAATCCCTTCTTGGTCGCCGCCTCCCAGGTCAGCCGGAGTGGACACCCGGTTGACTGATACTCCATCAACAGTGGTCCTGAACTCCTTCTTTCTCTCAGTCGCCTCTTTAGCTTTCTTGCTCTCGGTCATTTCTTCCCCTCATAAATAAAGTCAAAGCTACCAAGTACTCTATGGTAGCTTCTTATGGATTCGCCCTATGGTTGATATACCACCCCACCCCTTCGCCCTTTGATGACCGGGGGTAGACACCATTGACCGCCCAGGTATTCTGCAGAAAATTGGTGTAGCTTTGCGTCCGGCAGCCAGCCCTTTCTCGCCCCCCAATGGTCTTCTTGGCTAACCACAATAGCCCTTCACGCCTTCAAGGGAGGCTGTACCGATGCCAGAACCACTTGCCCCTCTCTGAAGGAAAGTCTAGCATTTGTGGAGTGTCAGTGTCAAACCTAACTCACTTGAGAAGTAGGGACAATTCATGAATCGCCCCTGCTGAACAAAATAGGAACAGAGGAGGCAAAAGCTAGAATCAGGTGGAGCCCATTCATCAACATGAATGGATTTTCTGCCAGAATTCCCTCAGATTGTGAACGACGAAGTCTCCCTCTTCCTTCCCCTCTCTGTCGAGAAAGAAGGCTGTAACACCGAGTTGTCGCGGCGCGGTGAAATCGAAATGGCGATGGTCTCCAATGTGAACCATTTCTTTAGGTTCTATACCAAGGATTTGACATACTTTGAGGTAAACGCCCGGTGTCTTCTTCACCTCACCAAAATCTGAGGTAGACGAGAAGACACGGGTGAAATACCCCCTGAGCCCGGCGGCTCCCAGTTCGATATCGATAAACTCTGTAAAAGCATTGGTGGTCACGATCAGTTGATACTCTTGGCACAACCCCTCCAAAACATGCACTGCATCGGAAGAAAGGCCTTGCTTCATGCTGAAGGCCTTCTAACAGCCCTCTCCAGTCCTCTCCCAGACCAAAAGACCTGAACCAGTACTTAATATCGTACCACTCTACTCTCTCTTCTCCCACTCTGTCATACTCCCTGAACACGTACTCCTTTGCCTCTTCCAGAGGTATATTTTTCATCACGGAATATAGTCTGGGGACACCCTCACCCCAAACGAGCTCAACAAAACGATTCTGCGTGAGGGTCCCGTTCATGTCGAAGGAGATTACTGTGGCAAAAGGGTTCCTGTTCAATCCGAATCACCAAACATAGGGTCTGTGCTCCAGGCAATACCTGGCCTGGACCATTATACTCAAAGAAACCGTGGGAGGTAAACTGACCCAGAGCTTATATCAGGTGAGGTATGGTAATGGGTCGTTTAGCAATCCTATGTGCCGCCCTAAGTTGACTCAGGCCTCCGAGCCCACCGTCTTAAGTGTCGAAGATATGTGAAGAACGAGGGCCAGCGGTCCCGAAAGACCCGGGCCATCAGAGATGTCATTGCCAGAGGCACAGCGAGGAAGCAATCCCAGGGGGAGGTGGAAGCCATTACCTCCCGGAGCCTGTCTTGAGACAGTGTGAGGTTCTTCGGTCGCCTAAGGCAACACCGACCTCAGAATGACAAGCGAAGCGATCACAGTGACAAACGCGCGGGGCGTGCCCCTTCAGCAACAAGCTCAAGTCTGTGGGTTAGGCCGCTGGGCCAGGTGAGCCAAGCTCACCTGGCCCCTTTTTGCCTATAGCCGAAGCTATTCTACAGCCCAGACTATTGAGTTACCACGAGGTGTTACCCCAATAGACTGCAGGACGCAAGCTCCTGGACCTCCTCGAACTCGTACCCAACGTGGTTTATGGACTTCACCAGGCCAAGGACCTCGGCAGACCACCACTCTGTCTTCTCCACCACGGGAGTTACCGCCTCGCCGTCCACTTCTACCAAGGTGTACTCTATCTTGGAGCAGCTAAAGGTCCCTGCGGCTACCTCGACGTCTTCCACCGCCACTACTTCAACTTCGTAGACCTTAGTGGAAGCG
>JAUWXW010000196.1 GCA_030616195.1 Chloroflexota bacterium
GGGTATGTCAATTCTTGCTCTCGGCGTAATGAAAGAGGAAAACAACCTGATAAAAGAATATAGAGTAACGGCTGTCTAGTTTGTTAACCGTCGCTAGATGGCTGGCCAGTTGTTGCGTTGCTGGGCGAAGACGAAACCCAACTACCATCCTTGAAGAAACAGTGCCTCGTTCCCTCCTGAAGCTATCCTCAAACTTATGCTCCCAGAGCAATATCCACCAACCCCGAACCTGCATCCAAGCTGGGTTTGGGGTGATATAATGTTTGGGAGCAGGTCATGGATACTATGGAATCAAGAGAGCCAAAATATTTCGCATCCCCGCAAGAAGCTGTTGAAATCATCTCAGAGCTTTTAATAAAAGAAGACTGGAAGACCTTAAGCAGGTATTACTATCTTGAGGGTTCAAATATTGATGTAGAGGAGCTTGAATCAGGAAGATTCTTCATCCGTACCAACCCCCCTGAAGTGTGCCATCCTGGAGGGTTCTGGGTATATAAACATCCTTTTGATCCAAGTTTTGAGTATCTCGGCCACGAGGAAATACGTGATAACATCATAATTGTTACTGTCCATATCAGAATAGACGAGGGAATGGGAATGTTTCAGGAGGGCCGCAAGTTCTTTGCCATGAAAAAGACTCCCAAAGGTCTTCAGGTACTGCCAAGGATCGTTGATTCAGAAGAAGCCTTTGGAACTCTCCCAGAACCCACGATGTCCCTAGAGGATTTGCTCAAAGGCAGAAAGGATTGATGACACTGAAAAAAACATCCAAAGAAGCCTCGTGGTCCTCTATTAGAGCCAATAACTGCAATACTGCATGAACCCCGTTTCCTGGACTCACTGCCGGAACTATGAAGTGGAAGTACGTTCACGAAGGATGGTTTCATGGCCCTGCTATAGTAGGAGCTGATGGGACTTTGTTCCTCTGTTCTGGCAAGAGCCTGCACTCAAATGCTCGGTGTGTCGGATGATGAATTCCTGGAACTCTATCAAGCAGGGGTCTTCGATTGATATTACTGCTGTCAAGGTAGTGTGATGCATCAAATGGACTCCTACTTGCAGGCGACCCGGCTTTGTGACTTTGATAGGGATTCATCGCTGCAGGAGAAGGCCCTTGAGCTGACTCACACGTGCACGGATGGAGGGCAGAAGTTCGATTGCATCTACCACTTCGTTAAGGAGCTTCCCTACGGGCTTGAAGACTGGGACGTCAGGGCATCGGAAACGCTGGGAAAGGGGTGGGGGATGTGCTGCGGCAAGACCAATCTTCTGGTGGCTATGTCGCGGGCGTTGCTGATCCCGGCCAGGTACCGGGTTTTCCGCATCAAGGCAGAGGCACGGCTTCTGAAATGGGTAGCGGAGCAACACGGCGAGCTGGGCGTTCGGATGGGCGACCTTCCCCTGGAGCAGGACCACCTTGACTGTGAAGCCTACCTGGACGGGCGGTGGCAGAGCTACGACCCGTCGAGGGATTCTCCAATGGAGAGTGGCTTGAGGAAGCTGGGAATTCCTCTGGAGAGAGAGCCTGTGGCGGGCGCCGATGGCACGGTGCGGTTTACCCTTTTGGCCTCCATCGACGGATGGGCGAGGAAACGACAGGAGAACAGAAGGTTCCGTGAGGAGCGGGAAGCGCTCTTCACCATAGTAAACGAGCAATTAGACAAGATCAGGGAACTGGGGAGGGGAGCTTAGGTCAACATTAAGCGAAGCTAGAAGGTGGGCCGAGCCCACCCTACTTATAAGTCCGCTCATCCCTTTTTCTGACGTCTAATATCTCTATCACTTTGGCTTCATCATCGATATCAAACAAAATGCGGTTATTGCCCACCCGGTATCTATAAGATGCCACCGGGACATTTTCTAACTTCAGGGTGCCATAGGTCCGAGGGTCCTGTTCTAATTTTTCTATCGCTTGTTTCACTCTTTGGGCTTCTTTAGTGGGCAGGTCTAGAAAGGCTTTCTCTGCCCGGCGGGAGAAGATAGCCTGGTACATCAGAGACCTTTCTTAGCAAAGACCTTTCTAGCAGGCACCCCTTTCCCCTCCCGTATTTCGCGCCTCGCTTGGAGCAGAGCTGCCAGATATTCAGGGTCTGAGAATTCTTTCAACGCCTGCACCATCTCAAGATACTTTTCTATCTCTATTAAGAGTGCTACCGGCTTACCCTGCTGAGTAATTACCACCTCTCTCCCATCCTCTTTGACAGAGGAAAGAAGCTTGGTCAGGTTCTTTCGCAGCTCATGAACCCCTACAAAGGGATTCTTAAGGATTTCCAGCATGGCTCCTCCTTTAGTAACATATTCTTTGCATATATGTTAATGTATGCATTATGAAAATGTCAACACCAGGAATCACCAAATAGAGTCTGCCAATCGTAACGCATATTTGCTATAATATGCAACGTGAGCCTGTTTTCTTTCCAGCGAGAAGAACAGTTGAAGCAAGAGGCTCCGCTGGCGGCGCGAATGCGCCCCAGGAGCTTCGATGAGTTTGTGGGTCAGGAGCACCTGGTGGGGGAGGAGCGGGTGCTGAGGAAAAGCATCGAGGCCGACCAGTTGCCTTCCATCATATTCTGGGGTATGCCGGGAAGCGGCAAGACGACCCTGGCTTACATAATCGCCAGCATCACTAAATCACACTTCAGCCCCATATCCGCAGTCAGTGCCGGTGTAGCCGACTTGCGCCGCATCGTCGAGGAGGCGAAGGAAAGGCGCGGCATGTACCAGCAGCGGACAATCCTCTTCATCGACGAGATACATCGCTTCAACAAGGCTCAGCAGGACGCCGTCCTGCCCTTTGCGGAGGACGGGACCGTAACCCTTGTTGGCGCCACCACAGAGAACCCTTCCTTTGAGGTTATCGCTCCTCTTCTCTCCCGCTGCCGGGTGTTTACCCTCGAGCCGCTGACTGATGAGCAGATTCGCCTCATTGTGCGGCGGGCCGTGGAGGATGAGGAAAGAGGACTGGCCAAGTTAAGGGTGGAACTGGATGAGAATGCTCTGGAGCACCTGGTGGTCATGTCGAGCGGAGACGCACGGATAGCCCTGAACGCCGTGGAGATGGCTGCGTTCGCTACTCAGCCGGACTCAGAAGGAGCTAGAAAAATTCCTCTGCCCACTATAGAGGATGCTCTTCAACACCGTGCGCTGCTGTATGACAAAGCCGGCGAGGAGCACTATAACGTGATATCTGCTTTACATAAATCAATCAGAGGGTCGGACCCGGACGCTGCCCTATACTGGTTAGGTAGGATGCTGGAGGCAGGAGAAGACCCGCTTTATATTGCCCGCCGACTGGTGCGCGTTGCCTCTGAGGATGTAGGTATGGCAGATCCTCAAGCCTTGACGGTAGCCGTAGCCGCTCAGCAGGCGGTTCATTTCGTCGGCATGCCGGAAGGTGATCTGGCTTTAGCTGAGGCGACTGTTTACCTGGCCACTGCCCCTAAGAGCAACTCCCTATACCGGGCTTATTCCCAGGTGCGGCAGGACGTGAGGCAGACCGGCAGCCAACCGGTACCCTTGCATCTGCGAAACCCGGTAACTCCCCTGATGCGGGAGGAGGGATATGGCAAGGGGTACAGGTATGCCCATGACTATCCGGGGCACTTTGTGGAGCAGCAGAACATGCCTGATAAGCTTCAGGACAGACGCTACTATAGCCCAAGCGACCAGGGCTATGAGAAGGGGGTCAAAGCACGGATCAAGGAATGGTGGAAAGGGAAAAAGTAACTCAAGAGTATTCTAGGTTCCCTGGGGCCGGTCTCGAGCTGGAGGGGATACTGCACCTGCCGGGCGGAGACGGTCCCTTTTCAGCAGTGGCCGTGTGCCATCCCCACCCCCTTTTCGGTGGGGATATGTATAACAACGTCGTCCTGGCTATATGCAATGCCCTTGCTGAAGCATCAATGGCTGCGTTTCGGTTTAATTTCCGCGGTGTGGGCCGGAGCCAGGGTGATCATACTGATGGGATTGGCGAGCAGGAGGACGTAATCTCTGCTCTTGCCTTCTTGGAGTCGGCAAGCAGGATCGATGCCAACAGGATAGGTTTGGCAGGCTATTCCTTTGGGAC
>JAUWXW010000254.1 GCA_030616195.1 Chloroflexota bacterium
CCAAGAAATCGAAGATTTCTCTACGTGGAACTAGAAGAGATCTTCCAGCTCTCGATTTCCATTGGGCATCTCACCGTGTTTGGTGATGTATTGCTGCAGGAGTTGACTTTCCCTCTTAGTATACATCGGTTCCTCTTCATAGGTGAAGTAGCGAGCCTGTTCATACAGCTTTAACTGTTCCTCCAGCTCCCGGCGCAGGTTCATCACTCCTTTAACATAAATGATATTTTCCCGTTTGTCCAGTAGTTGATAGACCCCCTCTGCCTCCGGGACCTGGCTCACGTTCTGTGGGGTAAACTCAACCCATAGTTTTTTCTGTGGTGGCAAAATGGGCTTGGTAATCTTGAACCTTAAGTCACACCTAAGGCAACGGCGACTCTCAATCACTGCTTGCTCAGTGCTCAGGGCAAGTTCGGCCTCCTCAAAAGACTGCACCCGCTCTGCGGCAGGAAGGAGGAGGGGTTTGACCCTAGCTTTTTCCGCAAAGCTCTCTTCCCGGCCCAAGTAAGAGGGGATTTCCTCTTCGTGGCTCAGTTCTTCCTCAAGGAGACCTTGGCCACCAAGGTATTTGTCAATGGAGCTGGCCGCTCTCCTGCCTGTAGCTATGGCTTCGCCGACTGAGGCAGGCCCGGTTATGGCATCGCCACTGACGAAAATGCCTTTCAGGTTGGACTCCAGAGTCTCCAAGGAGGCTTTGATTATACCCTTCGAGGTGAGTTCAAGCCCGCTTTTCTCCGCAAATGGGCGGTTCAGTCCCTGTCCTATGGCGAAGATGACCGTGTCTGTCTCTAGAACGTGCTCTGAGTTGGGGAATGTCTCTAGGTGTAGTCTTCCCTCTTCGTCGAACTCCATCCATTTAACTTGGAGGCATTCAACGCCCTTAAGTCCGCCGTTTTCGCCAAGAATTTGCTTAAAGGAACGGGAAGGGAAGATTTCTATCCCTTCGTCCTCTGTCTGCTTGATATCCTGCGGAGGGGCAGGTATAGTCTCCCGGGACTCCAGACAGGCAATGGCAACTCGTGGTGCTCCAAGACGTCTGGCAGTCCGTGCTACATCGCAAGCTACACCGCCGCTACCAAGAACTAGTACATTCTGGCCCAACTTAACTTCCTTCCCCTCGCTGACATCCCTCAGGAAATCAAGTCCAATGAGAACCCCTTCGAGGTCGTTGCCCGGGATAGGAAGCTTCCTTCCTTCCTGTAGTCCAATGGCTAGCAAAGCGGCATCATACCCATCTTCAAGAAGTTCACTGACATTCTCCACCGGACTATTCAGTCTGAGGTCTGCACCAAAACTCAAGATTTCCGTGATTTCCTCATCCAATACCTCTTGTGGTAACAAGAATCTAGGAATGCCTGTTTGCATCATACCCCCAGGTTTTGGAGCAGCTTCAAAGAGGGTGACCGAATATCCCAAAATGCTCAGGTAATAAGCTGCGCTAAGTCCCGCGGGGCCTGACCCCACAATGGCAACCTTCTTACTTGTAGGAGTGACTGGCTTGAGCCTCTCCTTCCAGCGCTTGTCATCGTGTTCGGCAGCGAATCTCTTAAGAGCTCGAATGGCAATCGGCTCGTTCACATCTCCACGGCGGCACTTCAGCTCACAGTCATGGGGGCAGACGTAACCTAGCACTCGGGGAAGGGGTACTTTCTCCCGGATAACTGCAGCAGCCTCGGCAAATTTACCTTCGCTGACAAGATATACATAGCGGGGGATATCTATTCCAGCGGGGCAAAAGGTCTTGCAAGGGGCTTCTTTGAACTCCTCTTTATCCAGCAAAGCGCCGGTGGGGCAGACTTCAACACAGGCAGTGCAAAAGCGACAACCAGGTTCTTTGAGCGTGGGACCCACTGTGCCTACGACAACCCGACCCTCCTCATCGAAGAGGAAGTCGAGGACTTCTACTCCCCGCACCTCCCGACACACCCTGACACAACGGGTACAGCCAATGCAGAGGTTATAGTTTCGTTCAAATAGAGGTTCGTCCTTTACAATAGGCAGGTTTTCAAAGGCGTAACGCGGGGTTTCCTGCTTAATCCCGATGTATTCAGCTACCCGCTGAAATTCACAACTGCCGAACAGGGGGCAGCACCTCTCATTCTCCGGTACGTTCGTGGAGCAGGGGGATAGAGCGCAGCCTTCCTTTTGAGCGCAGGTAAGGCAGGCGTGGGGATGTCTGGCCAAAATAAACATGAGCCGGTCACGCCAGAATTCCTGAATCTCCGGGGTATTGGTGCGAACTATTATTCCTTCCGTCACCGGAGTGTTACAAGACCGTTGTAAGTCCTCCCTTCCTTCAATCTCCACCACGCAGAGCTGACAGCCCTCATATTCCAGGTCCGTTTTTTTGTTCTCGAGGCGTACTTCACCCCGGTAAACGGCTTCGGCCGGCTTCAAAGCTTCTACTGGAGGGAGGTCAGGATGGTAGCAAATATGGGGGATGTAAATGCCCACCTGTTGGGCAGCCTCTAAAATTGTTGTTCCCTCGGGAACAGTGACCTCAACTTCGTCAATAATCAAATTAACCATGCTCAGCCTAAGGTTTACTTAGTAGGTCAAAGCCTCCGCTTTATCCAGGATTTGGCGATAGGTGAAATGGCTTAAGCCTATCGCTCCTGAAGGGCAAGCCCTGATATTTGAACTTCACCGGTCAAAAAGGCCACGTCAGGAGTTAAAGTTGTTCTTTGCCATACAAAAGCTTCCATCCCTCTGAGTGGGAGATAGCTCCCGGTTCACAGGCAACGACACAAGGGGGAGGTTTCTCACCGTACTCGGGTTGGCAGGGGGCACAGCTAT
>JAUWXW010000165.1 GCA_030616195.1 Chloroflexota bacterium
AACTGCCTCCTTAGTGGCCATCTTAGTCATCGCATGACCACCTTATCCGGCCGAGCCGCCGACCATTTCGCAACAAGCTCTAGTCTTCGCTAGAACTAAGAAGAGGGGGGTGGGTTTCGCTACGCTGCACCCACCCTACAGTTTTCTGAGGGCAGAGGGAATCCATTCCCTCTGCCCTGTTAAGTGTCATTCTGAATGAAACGAAGTGGAATGAAGAATCTCAGATTCTTCGCCGAGCCTGTCCTGAGCGGCGCCAGATTCTTCAGTCGGTCGCCAGAGTCGCCTCCGGAGACCTAAGGCGACCTCAGAATGACAGCAAGCGAAGGGCTCAGAATCACAGGCATTATTATCCAGGCCGCTACATTCCCCGCGCTATCTGCCCATAGCTGTGCCGATAGATCCCGGTGCAAATGGCTAAACGATCTCCCCAAAAAGGCTTTCGGTTTTTGCTGCCGCGGGGTATAATAACATTGCCCATGAAGGTCATCTTTCTCAAAGATATAGCTAAGGTAGCCAAGGCCGGAGAGATAAAGCAGGTAGCTGACGGGTACGGACGGAACTTCCTGCTGCCCCGAAAGCTTGCTTTGCTGGCCACCCCCTCAGCGCTTAAGGCAGCAGAGATACAGATTCAAAAGGAGCGAGAAGAGCAGCAACGCTTTGCTACCGAACTGAGCCAGCTCGCCCAGCAACTGGAGGGGTTTTCCATCACTTTCAAGGCGAAGGTTGCGGAAGAGGACCGTCTTTACGGCTCCATCAGGGACAGTGATATTGCTGATGAACTCAGCCGGTTGACCGGACTTGATATTGAGCGGAGAAAAGTAGAGCTGGAGGAGCCCATCCGCCAGTTGGGAGACTACGAGGTACCTATCAGACTAGACAAGGACTTGGCCCCAACGATAAGGGTTATTGTTGCCCAGGAGGAGTAGCGTGGCCGATAGCGAAAGGTTGCCTCCTCATAATATTGAGGCGGAAGAGGCGGTAATCGGCTCGCTGCTTGTTGATCCCGAGGCAATCCTTAAAGTCGCCGACTTCCTCAAACCTGAGTCCTTCTACCGGGAGAAGAACCAATGGCTCTATGGTGCCTGCTTTTCTCTCTATGAGCGAAACGAGGCCATAAATCAGATAACCGCAGCTCAAGAGCTGGCCAGGCAAGACAAGCTGGAGGAGGTCGGTGGGGTGGCTTACTTGAGTCACGTGGTTTCGGTGCTGCCTACTTCCGTCCATGTTGAATATTACGGCCAGATTGTACACCGCCTGGACATTATGCGCCGGCTCATCAGTGCCGGCGGGCAAATCACTGCCATAGGCTATGAGGCAGACCCCGATGTCGATACTGCCCTGAGCAAGGCAGAGGATATTCTGTACCGGCTGCACCATGGCGTGAGCCGCCGCGATTTTGAACATATCCGCCCCGTTTTGGAACGGTACTTCGAAGAGACTGGCCCTGGCGCTCCGCCGCCCCAGGTTGGGGGTCTCCTTCCTCACGTGCACACCGGTTTCGCCGGCCTGGATGAGTTCCTGGGCGGCTTACAGCGCTCTGACATGATCGTTATGGGAGCAAGACCAAGTATGGGGAAATCCAGCCTGGCGCTGAACATTGCCAGGAATGCCGCTGTGGGGCAGGGGGCTCGGGTAGCCATCTTCAGCCTGGAGATGTCCAAGGAGCAGTTGGTGCAGCGCCTCCTGTCCAGTGAGGCAAAGGTGGATTCCAAGCGAATTAGGATGGGACAGTTCAGCGTCCCACAAGAAGAAAGAGTTATGCACGCCGCCGGCATTCTATCTGAAGCCCCAATCTATGTAGACGACTCACCGCTCCTCAGGGTAATAGAGATGTGGAGCAAGGCGCGTCGCCTGTATTACGATCGGGGCATCGACCTCATCATTGTAGACTATTTGCAATTGATCCGGGGCGACGGCAGGACAGACAGCAGAGTCCAGGAATTCAGCGAGATCTCCCGCTCCCTCAAAGCACTGGCCCGCGAGCTGGATGTCCCGGTCCTGGCTGTATCACAGTTAAGCAGAGCGGTAGAATCACGCACCCCTCATATCCCGATGCTATCCGACCTGAGAGAGAGCGGCGGCATCGAGCAGGACGCCGATATCGTCTTCTTCATCTATCGAGAAGAGCTCTATCACCCCAACAGAGAGGAGTGGGAGGCTAAAAACCCTGACCGGCCGTACCCTGCGGGGCAGGCCAATATCATAATAGCCAAGCACCGCAATGGTCCCACAGGACAAACAGTCCTGAGGTTCCGCCAGGATATCACCAAGTTCGAAAATATGGATTTGGAGGAGGCGGAGATTGAGCAACCAACCCTTCCCCGGTTTTCCGGCTAGGTCGAGCTTCACCCCCCTCCCCAACCTTTTCTTTACTGAGCTGCTTCCCCGGATGGGCAGCCTGCCAGAACTGAAGCTAACTCTTCATATCTTCTGGCGGCTATACCAAAAGCGGGGCGCTCTCAAGTTCGTTACCTACAGAGAGCTTGTGGGTGACAAGACCCTGATCGAGGGGATGGAGGAAACCAGCGGCGCTGATGGAGTGTTGCGTAATGCCCTGGAAGCGGCTGTGGACCGCGGCGTCCTTCTGCGCCTGGTGCTGGAAAGAGAGGCAGCGCCAGAAGAAATCTACTTTATCAATAACGAAGCTAGTAGAAAGGCCATCGCCAGGGTCCAGAATGGCGAACTTTCCCTAGGTGCCTTGCCTCAGCCGCAGCCCTACATAAAAGAGGAAAAGCCCAACATCTTTTCGTTATACGAGCAGAACATTGGTTTGCTCACTCCGATGGTTGCCGAGGAGCTGCAAGAGGCAGAGAAGCTCTATCCTGCCCAGTGGATTGAAGAGGCCTTCAGGGAGGCCGTCAGCCTGAACAAACGCAGTTGGAGATATATAGCCCGCATCTTGGAGCGCTGGTCATCGGAAGGAAGAGAGAGTGGAAAGTTTAGGCGACATCCTAAGGCGAAGAGGGACCCCGATCGGTACATCAAGGGAAAGTACGGACACCTGGTCAGACGTTGAATCGCCAGAGGAACCTCCAGCCTGTCCCCACTGTAAGGGGGCCGGGTTCGTCCATCCCCGGCTGCCTTCCGGTCGTCCCGACTATAGCCAGGTGGTACCCTGCCGGTGCACCCGAAAGGAGCTGGAGGAAACCCGCCTCGATCGCCTCCAGCGCTATAGCAATCTGGGCTCCCTAACCCGTCTCACCTTCGACAGCCTGATAATTGAGGGCAGCAGTGGCGAACCCTCCAACCAGGAGAGATTCCTTCTTGCCTATCGAGCCGCAGTCTCCTTTGCCCAAAATCCCCAGGGGTGGCTGGTATTCATGGGGCCCAGTGGCTGCGGCAAGACCCACCTGGCTGCTGCCATCGCCAACCAGCGTATCCAGCAAGGGTATCCGGCCTTCTTTATCAGCGTCCCTGATCTCCTTGACCATCTGCGCTCCACTTTCAGCCCGAGCAGCGATATTGCCTATGACGAGCTCTTTGAGCAGGTGCAGAGTGCCCCGCTACTCATACTGGATGATCTCGGCATCCAGGCCAGCACCGCCTGGGCAGAAGAGAAACTGTTTCAGATTATCAACCACCGCTTTAACGTCCAGTTGCCTACGGTAATAAACGTATCGGCTGGCACGTCTGTGGAGGAACTGGAGGAGCGGTGGCGCACCCGTCTGACTGCCCCCGGCCTTTCCCAGATGCACCTCCTGGCGGAAAAGGAGCCCCCCATTCTCGATTATTCCGGTATCCTGGGGCTGGAATTGCTCAGCAGCATGACTTTCGAAAATTTCGATTTCAAGAGAGTTAACCTCCCTCTGGAGCAGCGCCAGAACCTGGAGGACGCCTTTCATAATGCCCAGACCTTTGCCCAATCACCGGACGGGTGGCTGATATTTCAGGGCGAGTACGGCTGTGGCAAGACCCATCTGGCTGCCGCCATTGCCAACTACCGCCTGCGAGGGGGTAAGCCAGTTACCTTTATCATCGTCCCCGACTTCCTGGACCACCTGAGGGCTACCTACAGTCCGGAAAGCAAAGTAACCTATGACGAAGTCTTTGAAAGGGTGAAGCGAGCCCCGTTCCTCACCCTGGACGACTTTGGGGAGCACAGCGCTACCCCTTGGGCCCAGGAGAAACTCTACCAGCTCATCAATTTTCGCTATAACGCTCGCCTGCCTATGGTAGTCACTATGTTCTGTTCGTTAGAGGATGAAGAAATCGAAAGCCGCATTGGCTCACGTCTGGCAGACCCGCGCATCAGCCTGGTGTTCAATATTACGGCCCCCGACTACAGGAGCGACCGTTCCACTGTCAAGAAGGCTAAGCCCAGCCCGCGCCGCAGCCGAAGAGATTAGCTGCTGGCAACGGGTATATCTCTACCGCACATCGACTCCGAACCGAGGACGCTATGTGGCCTAACCCATCAATCTATCAGCGTTGCGGTATACTATTTGTACACGCCATAGTGTTGCACTGTCATTGCTACGAAGATACGCCCTTTGTTGTGGGTGTCAGTCGCCTGAGGCGACTGACCCGGTCGCCCCTAGTTCACCTAGTGCTAATGTCATGACAATAGACCATTTTCATCCTCGGTGGTGCTGGTATGAATCAGCATGATG
>JAUWXW010000105.1 GCA_030616195.1 Chloroflexota bacterium
CCCTAGGTCGCCAGAGGCGACTCAGTCGACCGGCCCTCTGGCGACCTCAAGCGACAGGAATCCATGCCAAATGGCGATACAGGCGTCTGTGGATTCCCCTCTCCCTAGGCGAGTCTATAAGCTTGCGCGGGAATGACAGCAAAGGGTTGGCGAACTTATCCAACTAAGCAGTAGTCAGCTGCCTTGACAGCCAGTGAGCAGGTGTCTAACATAGGCACAGCAGTTGACATGCGAAATGCCGAGCAATAAGTGAGCGGGTACGGTAAAGGCACTGCAGCAACCAATCAGGCGAGCCGATCCCCGCCTCTTGTTAGCCGCGAGGCAGTATAAGGAGGTAAAGTAATGGCCACGAACGGCGTTTACGAAGAGCTGGCAGATATGCTGGTTACTGCTCCCACAGGGTCACCGGCAATGAAGACCGCTGAATTCATAGAAATCCTGCGCCTGCAATACACAGCCGAGGAGGCGCGGTTAGCCGTCCAGGTAGGACTCTCGGGCGGAAACCTCGATGAAATCTCGGAGAAGACGGGCATCGAGAAAGGAAAACTGAAAAAGATGCTCAACACCATGGCCGACAAGGGCACCATGTGGATCGACCCCGGAGTAGAAGACCCAGCCTATCGGGCAGCGGGGTTGGTGCTCATGGGGATCACTGAGACATGCGGCTGGGGCAATGTGAAGTTTCCGTGGTCGGTGCAACTGAACAAGCTGTGGAACAGGTTCAAGTATACGTGGATCAAGGAAGGACTGACGCCGATGATGGGCCCCATGACCCCCGTATGGCCGGCCGCGGCAGCACTGCCTGACGACGCTCTTCCCTCCGAGAACATACTCGAGGTCATAAAGGAGAATGATCACTGGAGTGTCTCCCCCTGCCCTTGCAGATTGTGGCGCTGGCTCGATGAGCCCGGCCGTCACTGCAACCACCTGCTGGAAACGTGTATCCACGCTGGAGATTTAAGCCGCTGGACCGTGGAGCACGGCCTGGCCCGCCAGATTACCTGTGATGAGGCTATCGAAATCCTGCGGAAATGTGAAGAGGACGGCCTTGTCCACACCGTTGACCCCCACTACGCCATATGCAATTGCTGTAATGACTGCTGCATCGCCATGATAGGCAGAGACATAGGGCTAACACACTTAATGGTGCCCACTGCTTTTGTTGCCACGAGTAACAAAGAAACATGCACCGCATGTAAGACCTGCGCCAAGCGCTGCCCGGTGGAAGCAATAGAGGTTGATGAGTTCGCCGACGTTGACAGGGACCTCTGCATCGGGTGCGGCGTATGTGTTGTGGGATGCCAGACAGAATCTATGAAGCTGGAGAGGCGGCCCGAAGCCGAACAGATACCCGCCCCAGCTCCCTCGGAGGTTGACCTTGACGCCTTCCCAGGGATGGGGAAGCGATAGATTGCGGTCTGCACGTTCGCCCCTACAGGAGGCTTTCTATCGCGCCTGGAAAGGCGCTCCTACACAGAAGACAAATGTGGGAGCCCCCTTCCGGGGGCGATTCTGTGGCTCCAATAGTCGCCTAGCCCCAGCTATTTGCTTTTTGAATTTTGATCTTCTAACTTCGTCGCCCCTGACATCCTGGTTTTCATCAGTCAATCACTTCCCTCTTGCCGTGTGCGATCCTGTATCGTCCTATGTAACTTGCCTGAACAAAGGTGTCGGTGAAATTGGGCACGGTGCTCAACTCAATATAGTCGACTCGAGAGGCTATGGTCTGTGCCTGCGTTCGCTTTGCAAGCGAGATTAAAGCCAGCCTGGATCCCATCCCGGCAGCATTTCCCACCTGCCGGAAGCGGCCAAGTGGCAAGGATGGTAACATACCGATGGTTAGCGCACTGGACAGATCGATGTAGGTGCCGAAGGCGCCAGCAATTATCACCTGACTGATTTCTTCTTCAGAGCGCCCCTGCGTTTCCAATAGCGTCTGGATACCGGTGCGGATGGCCGCCTTAGCCAGTTGTAGCTCTCGCACATCTCCTTGAGTGATAACGATGTCTGGTCCTTTGTCGTCTCTCTCCTTTCCAACCAGTACAAACTGGCGCTGCTCATCGCGGGTACGAACAAGAGGGTGAGTATCCTTCATCCTGCCACGTTCGTCGATGACTCCAGCAAGATAGAGCTGGGCCATAGCGTCAAGTACACCTGAGCCACAAATGCCCACCGGCGCCGCTTCATCAACGGTGCGGTACTGGACGCTGTCGTCCTCTATCCGCAGCCGTTCAATAGCTCCGCTGGCAGCCCGCATACCGTCCTTAATGTGACCGCCTTCGAAGGCAGGCCCGGAGGCGCACGAGACAGCAGTTATCTTCCCATTGTCTACCAGAGAGACCTCGGTGTTGGTCCCGATGTCCAGGGCCAGTACCAGCCCTTCAGCCTGCCAGGCTTCAGTCGCCAGCAACATGGCCACATGGTCGCTGCCCACAAAACCGGCGATGTTGGGCAGCAGGTGCACGTAGGCCCCTGGAGCGATATGCAAGCCCAAATCGCGGGCCTTAATATCCAGGGCCCCACTGACCGCGGGGACAAAGGGAGACAAGGCAAGCTGCCTCACTGGCAAACCGACCAATAGATGATGCATAGCAGTATTACCTACTACCACTGCCTCAACAATTCTCTCTGTGTCGGTGTCAACCTCGGCGCACAGGTCCACAGCCAGCTCATTAAGTGCCTCGACAGCCAGCCTTTGCAAGTGCACGCCCTCAGGCGGCGAGGCTACGACGCGGGTAACCCGGCTGATGATATCCTCCCCATAGCTGATCTGAGGATTCATTATCCCTTTAGCCGCCAGAGTGCGGCCATCGCTCAAATCAACAAGGTAGCCGGCGACCTTGGTGGTGCCCAGATCTATGGCTAACCCCAGTTCCCGGCTTGGCCAAGTACACAAAGCTACCACCTCGTCGTTGCGGACCGAAGCCTGACACCGCCACTTCCACGACCGTAGCTGGGGCGAGAGGGCACGCAGGACATCGACATCAATCCTATGGCATTGTAACTGGTGTTGCTGGTTTAGCGTCCCCAGCAGACTGTCGGCATCGGCCACCACTTCCTCTAAGGTCGGGGCTGGTAACTTTGCCTGGTAGGCACGAACGGGTGGCTCCGGTTGAACGGTCACCTGCAACCCTTCCACCTGAGTCCGTTGCGGTGTGGCCATGGACTCAGATGGCACGCTCACCTTGCAATCACCGGTTGGATAGGCCTGGCAGGCCAGACGCCAGCCGTCCTGTAATTCCTGGGATGAAAGGACTTCTCGCTCACTGGAGCTTGGTTCCGAGACAGATCCTTTCAGAACCTGCACCTTACAGGACTGGCACTTTCCCTGGCCACCGCATACGCTAACAATGCCAGCGCCGACCTGGCGGGCGCAATCCAGGAGAGACTCGTCGTCCCGGCATTGTCCTCTTCGTCCTATTGGCTCAAAATCGATTGTACAGGCTGTCATAACTCGTCACCATTTCTTGGTTTTGTTCAGTTTCTCCCGCCAAGGGCGAATTCTATACGGGATAGGTCTTCTTCACACCGCGGCAGGCGCAGAGTCCTGAGTACGTCCTTGATAATACCCAGACGTCACGCGTAATCTCCTGCCATCAATAGATTGGGAACCAGTCCCTTATCGACTGATCCTATTATAAGCTTTTTGGCACCAGGCGAGTAAAATCCCCAGACTGAGGCAGTGGCATGAAGCCCCTCTTGCCATCGGGGAGGCCACCCAAGACCAGTGAATGTACCGGGCGAGCCTAACCCCGTGGATTCAGGCTCGCCTTCCCCCGTCATTGCGGGCCCGCCGCCCAGTGTCATTGTTACGACAGCACCACTTTCATGGTCCGTGGTGCCGACGGCAACCGGCATGATTGATTCTGAGCGCAGCGAGGCATCTTGCCATAGTCCAGACACGCTCCACCCCGAGCAATCTCGATGTCACTGCGGTTCAGGTGCGCACCTGAGAACCACCAAACACGCACTGTAGCGCGACCCGTTAGGGTCGCCTTTTTCAGCGAGGCTAAAGCCTCGCGCTACAATTACCTGTCGGGGCGCACGTCTCTGTCCCCCCTGTGTAGCGCCACCCTTTAGGGTCGCCTTTTGCAGCGAGGCTAAAGCCTCGCGCTACTCTGAGAATTCGTTGCGGAGCTTAGACCTGATGAGACGATGGGCCGGGAATCGAAACAGCGCCAGAAAGTTGACCAGAGATGAACCAGGCGTGTAATATGGTCAATGGTCAGATAATCTCCACCAACCTCGAGACACCGCCGTCGTTCAGCAGCAGAAAGCTGGGACAACCATGAAAACGGGCGCGTCGAAAGGGGAGAGTGAATTGGATACAAAGATAAAGTCGCCGGCATTGCAGGAATTCGCTGAAGCCACAGGGACCATTGTTAATCCGGCGCTACGGAGCTGGAAGGAGCAGGGGGGCAAGGTGACGGGGTACTTCTGCTCCTATGCGCCAGAGGAGATCATCACCGCTGCTGGCTTTCTCCCCTTCCGAATGAGAGGCACAGGCAGCACGGGGACGGAGTTGGCAGACCGATATTTGAGCGATTGCAATTGCAGTTTTGTCCGCAACTGCTTCAATATGGCGCTCAGCGGGGAGTATGATTTTCTCGATGGGGCTGTCTGGGTCAACAGTTGTGATCACGTCCGCCGCGTCTACGACAACTGGAAGCGCAAACTGACGACACCTTCCTTCCTCCACTTTCTCAGCCTTCCCAAGAAGACCGGCGAAAAGCAGGTGAGCTGGTACCGGGAAGAACTGGCAACTTTCAAGGAAAGCCTGGAGAGACACTTCGGCGTGGAAATCACTGATGAGCGTCTGTGGGAAGCAATAAAACTCCACAATCAAAAGCGGCGCCTGCAGAGGAAGCTTTACAAACTCAGAAAAGGGGAAAAGCCGCCGATTACCGGTGCCGAAACGCTGGCTGTCATAGTAGCTGGCACTGCCATGCCCACAGAGCGATACAATCAATTGCTGAAGGAGCTGCTGGATGAAATAAGCGGGGCGGACGGCAATGCTGACTACCGGGCCAGGTTGATGATATTAGGCGGCATACTTGATGATCCGGCCTACGTTAAGGTGATTGAGGACCAGGGCGGCCTGGTGGTCACCGATATGCTATGCTTTGGCACCAAAGTCATGTGGGAGGATGTGGATGAGGGGACACCGGAGCCTCTCGAGGCCCTTGCCCGATACTACATAAAAGACCGTCCCACCTGTCCGCGCTTTTTCGGGGTTCACGAACGAAGGGCTGCCTTCGTCCGGGAGATGATCCGAGAGTTCAAGGTAGACGCGGTTATTGGTCAGCGGCTAATGTTTTGCGACGGGTGGGCGTACGAGCATTACATGCTCGACCAGGACTTCAAGGACGACGGCGTTCCCCATCTGACATTGGATAGGGAATACCTCTTGGGCGGCGTTGGCCAGTTGAGAACCAGGGTTCAGGCTCTTCTGGAAAGTATAGGCAGGTGAACAATGGCTATAAACAGCAAAACAGAGAGAAGGGAAAGAGGATTGCAACGGATCAGGGAGGAGCTCGACTGGTATACGGCTGCCCTCAAGGAGGTTGACAAGTTGCCAGTTGACGAGACCAAGCTGTGGACGCCAGTGATGAAGGCCCAGGCAGAAGATTATGAAGAGACAATACGATGTGTGGAGGAAGGCGAGCCATTGCTGGCGAGCTACTGGTCCGTTTGCCCGGAGGTATATCGGGCCATGGATATCCACTACTTCAACATTCAAGGACACCATTATCAGCAGTCTCAGGCCCACTTCGTCATGAGGGATCTTGAGGACTGCGATAAACTGGGGCTCGCTAAGGACAATTGCAGCCTCCTCAGGCTGGCATTGTACTACATAAAGTCCGGCCTTATGCCAACTCCCACCATGATTATTCACAAGCTTGAGCCCTGCGATGCCCTTTTGGGCTTCCACGAGGCGGTCAGGGTTCACAAAGAGTGGCGCGACATTCCGTACTACTCCCTTGATCCACCCTATTGGGAGGATGATCGAACTCTGGATTACTATGCTGGTGAAGTCAAGGGGCTGGTATCCTTCCTCGAAGAGCAGACCGAGAAGAGGCTGGATATTGACCGACTCCGGGAGGTCATAGAGGAGTCCAACAAGCAGTACGAGCTGTGGATGGAGTACAACGAGCTGCGACGGGCGGTGCCATGTCCTCACGGCTGGGATCTGGCAGCGCAGTTGTATCCTCTAGTTCAAATCTACTGGCCCGGTGATCCCAGATGCACCGCCTGGTTAAGGGACA
>JAUWXW010000057.1 GCA_030616195.1 Chloroflexota bacterium
CGTCATCTATGGGCTGGGGGCGGCTAGCTGAGAGCGTTGAAGGCGCAGTATGTGGGCTGACGCGTTGCTGATCCTTGGGGCCTACCTCCTGGGAGCATTCCCCGCTGTTTATCTGCTGGGCCGACTTCGAGGGGTTGATCTGTCCCAAGAAGAGGATATGCATATCAGCCTGTGGCGCCAGGTGGGACGTCGCGAGGGGTTCATCGGGATTAGCTGGGATATTGTCAAGGGCGGCGTTGCCGTGGTGGTAGTGGATAGGGCATTTCACTGCGACTGGGGCACAGTAGTTGGGGTTGGTCTGGCGGTGATAGTGGGACGAATGTGGTCCATTTTCCTCAGCTTCAGAGGGGAGAAAGCCAACACTACCAGTCTCGGTGTGGCAATAGCTCTGGCCTATCAGGCGTGGTACTTTCTTCTAGGGCCGATATTAATAGGGGTTAGCATTAGAACGTTGCCTCGACTGCTTGATTCCAGACAGTCAGCCAACGAGCGTCTGAAGTTTGGCGGCCCTCCTAGCTTGAGCCTGCCTCTGGGCATGCTGGCGGCTTTTGCCCTTTTCCCCGTTGGATGTTGGTACACGGACCTGAAGGGCCTGACAATTGTGGCTGCTGTAGTCATCTTTGTGTTGATAGTAGCCAAAAGGCTAACTGCCGGTCTCCGGGAGGACCTGAAGACGGCAACCAATAAGACAAGCGTCCTTTTCAACCGGATGCTCTTTGACCGCAGCTACCTGTAGGTATATTACCACCTTCGGTGCTCTCTTCCGAATTATCCGCCAGGGATTGATCCCAGACCGTTTGAAAACCTTCGGGAATGCCCTATAATTGACCTTGAATGAAGGAAAGCCAGCTAGTCGAGGATGTACAGAGGCTCAAGGCGGGCTTGGCAGACTTACCTGATCCTGTGGTTAAGCCTTTCTTGGTTATGGTCAGTGGACTGCCCGGTACGGGAAAGTCCTATTTCTGCCGCCGGTTGGCAGAGAAGGTTCCCTTGGCCATTCTGGAGAGTGACAACCTGCGCAAATTGCTTTTTCCTCGCCCGGCGTACACTGCCGAAGAGAGCTTTCGCCTCTTCCAAGCTTGCTACAAAGTCGTTGAAGACCTGCTGAAAGGTGGCATAACTCTGGCGTTTGACGCCACTAATCTGGAAGAGCCCCATCGTGAGCGCTTTTATCATATCGCTGATCAGCTGGGTGCCGGTCTGATCATAGTGCAGGTTGATGCTTCTCCTGAGGTAGTCTACCAGCGGCTGGAGGGGCGGGCTACCGGGGTAGATCTTGAGGACAAATCGGAGGCAGACTGGGAGGTCTACCGTAGAATGAGGTCCAGGGTTCAGAGAATACACCGTAATCATTTTGTAGTGGATACCTCCGAAGACATAACGCCAACTTTGGAGAAAGTTGTACATAGAATAGGTCGATAGGCTGTGCTTGGAAAGGAGAACTGACATGGAGTTACGGGTTGTAGTTGATGACATCACCAAGATCGAGGTTGATGCCCTGATAGTGAACCTCTTTGAAGGAGTGAGCCAGCCTGGTGGCGCTACGGCAGCAGTGGATCAAGCTCTGGATGGTGCTATTGCCCAGCTCATTGAAGCGGGCGAGATTAAGGGCAAGCTGGGTGAGCTGGCCCTGATACATACTCTGGGTAAGATTCCGGCCAGGAGGATAGTAGTTGCCGGCTTGGGGAAGCAATCGGAGTTTGGCCTCGACACAATTCGGCGCATAGTCGGCGAAGCCTGCCGCTTCCTGCGGACGAAGGGGGCAAAAAAGGTGGCCACTATAACCCATGGGACGGGAGCGGGCGGCATTGAACCGGAAAAGTCTGCTCAAGCCATAGCTGAGGGAGGCATCCTGGGGCTCTACACTTTCCGCAAGCATATCACCAAGGAGCCCGAGACTGGTGAAATAGAAGAGCTTCTTATTGTAGACAGGGATGAGAGCAGGCTTCCTCAACTGGAGAGGGGCTGCAGCATGGGGAAGGTCATGGCTGAGGCGGCCAACTTTGCTCGAGATATGATCAATGAGCCAGCCAACTTTATGACTCCCGGCGATATGGCGGAAGTAGCCAAGAAATTGGCTGCTGAGTACAACCTGAAATGCACTGTCTTAGACCGTGGGCAAATGCAGGAGCTGGGCATGGGAGCACTATTAGGTGTAGCCCAGGGGAGTCGTCAGGAGCCCAAGTTCATTGTTCTCGAATACAAGGGGGATAGTTCCTCCCAGAAAACACTGGGTTTAGTCGGCAAGGGAATAACCTTTGATTCGGGGGGGATTTCTATCAAGTCTTCAGAGGGCATGGTTGACATGAAGGGCGATATGGCGGGCGCGGCCACGATAGTGGCTACTTTGCGTGCCCTGGCGGAACTGAAGCCGAAGATCAATGTCACCGCTCTGGCACCAGCTACAGAGAACTTGCCTGGTGGAGCAGCCTTGAAACCGGGTGACGTGCTCAAAGCTATGAGTGGCAAGACTATTGAGGTTGCCAACACCGATGCTGAGGGAAGGCTAATTCTGGCCGACGCTCTATCCTATGCGGGGAAACTGGGGCTTTCGCCTTTAGTAGATGTGGCTACCTTGACTGGTGCCTGCCGCATAGCCCTGGGGACAGTTTCCTCCGGTGCCTTCACCAACAATCAGGAATTGGTGGACAAGGTGATCAAAGCTGGTGAAAAGGCGGGTGAGCACATATGGCAGATGCCAATGTATGAAGAATACAAGGAGCAAAACAAGAGCGATGTGGCTGATATCAAGAACACCGGGGGAAGATATGGAGGGGCCATAAATGCTGCGCAGTTCCTCAGCACCTTCGTCGAAGATACTCCTTGGGTTCACCTGGATATAGCGGGTACCTCCGAGAGCGACAAGGAGAAGGGCTACATTGTCAAGGGGGCTACTGGCGTAGGAGTGCGCACCCTGGCAAATCTTGCCCTGGCTCTGGCTGAGGAGTAGCATGGCAGAGAATTGCTTGGGCTGACGTGTTGAGCTATGGAGGTGGGTCGCCACTGGAACGACCTGAAGGTCGTTCCCTACGTGGTGGAGAGCATTCCAACACTCAGTAGGTCGGTAGCCTTGCTGGCTATACGTCTGGATTCTGGTGAAGGGAGGTAAGAGTGATGAAAATCAAGTGGCTGGGGCATGCATCGTTTTTGATAACCTCGGAGGACGGTCTGAAGATAATCACTGATCCTTATTCTGTTGGAGGTGGGATCAATTACGGCAGGATAGAGGAGACGGCCGATATTGTAACGGTGAGCCATAAGCACGGCGACCATAACAATGTGGCTTCAGTGAAGGGGAAACCAGAGATAGTGGATGCACGGGGTGCCACAAAGGTGAAAGGGGTCGATTTCAAGGGGATTGCCAGCTATCATGATGAGGCCGCGGGCCAGCAGCGGGGGCCAAATACCATCTTATGTTTCACTTTGGATGGGATGCGAATTTGCCACCTCGGTGACCTGGGGCATCAACTCGAAGGCTCAAAGATTGCCGAAATTGGTGAAGTGGATATCTTACTTGTTCCCGTGGGAGGTTTCTTCACTATTGGTGCCAAGGTGGCTACAACTGTTTGCCAGGCTCTGAATCCCAAGGTGGTGATTCCTATGCACTACAAGACGGCCAAGTGTGACTACCCTATAGCCGGAGTCGATGACTTCTTGAAAGGCAGAAAGGATGTCCGGCGGTTAGACGCCAGCGAGACGGAATTCAAAAAGGATCAGTTACCCGCTGTTACACAGACTGTGGTTCTGAATCATGCCCGGTGAAGTGAGGGCAACGAATCCTGTATCGTTGCGGCGGTGGGCGGACAGGGACGTCTGCCTCTGCCAGGCTCAGCATCTCTACATTTCTCGAGAAGCCCTCGTGACCGGGTTCTAGTCAGGCTACATAAAGGAGTCTACATGTTAAGGATAATCAATGACGTGCAAGAGGCTAAGTCTGGGTTATTAAGGCGTGTCCCCTTGGAACTGGAGGAGGTTCCTGCCGAACTGAAGCAAAAGATAAAGGAATCCTTTGGTGAGGAGCTGTCGCCGCAGCAGGCAGTGGAGCAGATTCTGTCCGAAGTTAGCTCCAGAGGTGACGCAGCCCTCTTTGATTATGCTAGGCGGCTGGATGGAGTGGAGCCTGCCAGTTTGGAGGTGACAAAGGAGGAAATTGCTCAGTCCTATGCTGAGGTGAGCCAGGAACTCGTCTCTGCTTTGAATCTTGCTGCCCAGAGAATCAGGGCTTTTCATGCCAACCAGAAGCGCCAGAGCTGGATTGATTTCAGTGAGGGTGGCGTGGGACAGAGGGTCTACCCGTTGCAGAGGGTGGGCGTTTATGTTCCTGGCGGCACAGCAGCCTACCCCTCGACCCTGCTGATGGCGGCTATACCGGCCAGGGTAGCGGGCGTAGGGGAGATCATCGTCACCACTCCATCACCGGGGGGGATCACGGCTCCAGCCACGCTAGTGGCAGCAGACATTGCCCAGGTTGATCGCGTTTTTAGGATCGGTGGTGCTCAAGCCATTGCTGCCTTGGCTTTCGGTACTCAGACTGTCCCTAGAGTAGACAAAATCTGCGGCCCGGGAAACATCTTCGTGCAGCTTGCCAAGAAACTGGTTTATGGCGCAGTTGATATTGATGGATTGTACGGGCCTACTGAGTTGGTTATCGTTGCTGATGAGACTGCCAACCCGGCTATGTGTGCTACTGATCTCCTGGCTCAAGCAGAACACGATCCTTTGGCATCTCCCATTTTGATTACAACCTCATCGGAGTTGGCAATGAAGGTTAAGCGAGAGACAGAGAATCGACTGGGTGAATCAGAGCGGCGGGACATTGTTGCCTCATCGTTGGAAAGCAAAGGTGGCATAGTATTGGTTGCCGATCTGGAGCAAGCTGCGGAACTGGTCAATGATTATGCTCCAGAGCATCTGTCTCTGATGATACGTGATCCCTGGTCCTATTTGGAGAAGGTGAATAATGCTGGTGCCGTCTTTGTTGGCGAGGATTCACCTGTAGTTCTAGGTGACTATGTGGCTGGGCCGAGCCACGTTCTGCCTACCGGTGGCACTGCTCGTTTCAATTCCGCTCTCACCGCCGAAGATTTCCTTAAGGTTACCAGCGTGGTGGCCATAGATAAGGCAACCCTGCAAAAGATAGGTCCATCGGCTGCGACCATCGCCCGCGCTGAAGGACTCAGTGGACATGCCCGGGCTGTGGAGATAAGATTACGTAGTAGCTGAAAAGGAAATAACGAATAATCGTTGAATGAGGTATTTCAGGTGACAGAAGAAAAGAATGTCGTTGGTGTTCGTTTTAGGCAAGCGGGGAAGGTGTACTACTTTGACCCTGCCGGGATTGAGCTCAATGTGAAAGACAATGTGGTAGTAGAGCCTGAACACGGTCTCAGGATTGGTAGGGTAGTTATTGCGCCCAGGCAAATACTGGCCACTGAGCTGACTGAACCGCTAAAAGCGGTACTTCGTAAAGCAACCCCAGAAGACCTGCAACAGCAGGAGGAGGGGAAGCAAAAGGAACAGGAGGCCCTTTCCAAATGTAGTGAACTGGCTGCCAAGTTCCATCTACCAATCAAAGTCTTGGATGCCGAGAGTAACCTTGATTGCAGCTACATTACCATTTTCTTTGGTGCCGAGGGGCGGGTTGACTTTCGTCAACTGGTTCGAGAATTGGCTGTCTTCCTCAAGACTCGGGTAGAGCTTCGTCAAGTAGGGCCCAGGGATAAAGCTAAACTGATGGGGGGTATTGGTAAGTGTGGCTGTCCCTTGTGCTGTGCCACCTTCCTAACTGAATTCACCCCGCTGTCTATCAGGATAGCCAAGGAGCAGGGTCTTTCTCTTGAACCAACGAAAATCTCCGGGGTCTGTGGTCGTTTGCTGTGCTGCCTTGGCTATGAAAGTGAGCTGTATCGCTCTATGAAGGAGAAGTTGCCTCCCACCGGTCAGCATGTGGTCACGCCTCTGGGGGAGGGCAGTGTAACCGGTGTGAATCCACTCAAGGAAACAGTACTGGTGCAACTGGAGAGCCAAGTGACGGTAGAATTGCCTGCTGCTGATGTTGTCAAGAGACAAAGTGACTCTGTTGGGAACGAGGAAAAGGAGCTGCGGAGGCGTTCCGGAACCTAGCCGGCTTGCAGTATGAACTTCTGCCATTCGCCGTGGGTGTCGAGGTACTGGTAAGGCACGGAGAAGCTGGCTGGTGGGGGAGGGGCAGGGTGGCGGAGGAGTTTCATGCCTGCTTCAGGTGGTGTCCGCCCTGCTTTGCGGCGGTTGCAGGAAAAACAACAGCTAACCACGTTTTCCCAACTATGCTGGCCCCCTCGACTACGAGGAACGACGTGGTCCAGAGTCAATTCTTTAGTGGCCCGTTCACAATACTGACAAGTGTACTTATCACGGTTGAAGACTTCGAAGCGAGTCAGCTTTCTTTGAAAGTGAGGACGCTTGATCAGGCGGTTAAGGCGGACCACCGAGGGGATAGGAAGAGAGAGGCTGACTGCGTGTATCATACCCAAGCCATTTTCGACTACCTCAGCTTTATCCTGGAGTACCAGGACTAACGCTCTTCGGACCCGGCAGAGATTGACCGGCCGGTAGTCTTGATTCAGAACGAGAACCGGAATGCTTACAGTATCCACATGTCCTTCCGTAGAGAACTGCCCAAGAGGCCTCTTTTGAGGTGCTCTTGAAACTGCCTCATTTTACTGAAAGAACATCCTGGAATGCAAGTCTGGAAGCGCGGCTCGAAAATAGCGATTGAAATCCCCTAGGCATAGGGTAGGGGCTCTGTCCCCTACCAAGTGGGGCGGGTGACGGAGCACCCGCCTATGGCAAGCATGGTAATGGCCGGTTTTGCGGAGCAGAGTGCCGGTTGGCATTGACCTGGTCTGCGCCAAGAGCTAAGATTTAAGAGAGTTCATGAGGAATACCGATGCAGTCCAGCCTGATTGGTAAGATCGAGAAGGCCAAACGCTACGCCCAGGAGAAAGACCGGATCACCTTCACGGGCCTTACGGCCAGCTTCCGAGGCGAGCACGATGAGTATGCCCTCAGCTACGAAGAAGGAAAATGGCATTGCTCTTGCCACTTCTTTGCCACACGGGGGACATGCAGTCACTGCATGGCTTTGCAGAGGATTCTGGCCGAAATGTTGCCCAGAGAGGCGCTCTCTCCGCACATAGCTTAGTAGACAGATTCCGAGTGTAGGGGCCGACCTCCGTGTCGGCCCAGAGTGGGGGACGGGGGCATGTTTTGCCACTACGCTGCTCGGGTCAGGTCGGGTCTCCATAGGTCTCCTGAGGCGACCCTGGCGGCCGACTCGCTCGACAGAGTCGAATCTGGCGACCGTGGCGAGGACCTGACACCCACCAAAAAAAGAGGCTCTTCCTCGGTACGTTTCCTGCCAGCCTTGAGATCGAGAGTAAGTAGTTACTCTTTCTTGCCGCCGGCTGTTTCCCCCAATCCAAGCACGTTAATCAGCCTTGACTGGTCGGAGACGACGATCTTGGTGTTGTTAGCCAGAGCGGCCTGGGTCACTTCGAGCTGTTTCAGGACTTGAGCATTCCCCACAAAGAACTGGTCGGATGCCTTTGACACCTTCTCTATGGCCTCCGCCTCTCCCTCTGCCCGCAACATGGCTGCCTGCCTATCGCCCTCAGCACCCAATATCGCCTGCTGCTTTTCACCCTCGGCCCTCAGGATGGCGTTCTGTTTATCGCCCTCGGCCTCAAGGATCTGTTTCTGCTTGTACGCTTCGGCCTCAAGTATGGTAGCCCTCTTCTCTCTCTCAGCCTTCATCTGCTTGCTCATGGCATCGGTGATGTCACGAGGCGGCTGAATCTCCTTCAGCTCCACCCTGGTCACCTTTACTCCCCACTTATCGGTGGCTTCATCCAACGTGGCCCGCAGGGCTGTATTGATCCTCTCCCTGGAGGTCAGTGACTCGTCCAGGGTCATGTCACCGATGAGGTTCCTCAGGTTTGTCTGGGCCAGGCTGATTACGGCCACATAGAAATTTTGAATCTCGTATCTGACGGCCTTTGGATCAACTATGTAAGAGTAAATGACAGCATCTACCTCTACGCTTACGTTGTCCTTGGTGATAACCGACTGGGGCGGAACGTCGATGACCCTCTCACGCATGTCTATCTTGTCTACAACCGAATCAAACAGAGAAGGCCCTATATAATAGAGCCCCGGCTCCAGGATCCTCTTAAACTTGCCAAACCTCTCTACAATGCCCCTTTCGTGCTGCTGTACAATTTTAAGCCATGCTGGCATGATTTATACCCCCTTTCCTTTATTCGCCATGAGATTGATTCCCTTGG
>JAUWXW010000236.1 GCA_030616195.1 Chloroflexota bacterium
AACGTTGTTCCTGATTGAGAATGAGGGTAATATACGTTTGGCTACGGGTGCCCCACCGGTTCACATCGCTCTTGTTGGTATGGAGAAACTGGTCCCGACGCTTGGCGATGCCTTCAAGGTAGCTGAGGTCACCTGGAGATACGCCAACTACACTGTTCCTTCCTACGTAAGCCTGGTGTCTGGACCGAGCAAAACCGGTGATATTGAGAAGGTGACCACGTATGGGGCACATGGCCCCAGAGATTTCCACGTTATCTTCATGGACGCCGGAAGAACCAATCTGGCCAAGGACCCAATACTGCGTCAGGCACTCTATTGTTTGCGGTGTGGTGGATGCCTCTATGAGTGCCCTGTCTTTGCGGTAACAGCGGGCCATTTTGGAGATAAGTATTTTGCCGGTGTTGGTGCTGTCTGTGCAGCCATGCTCAGCGATAATGTGGAAAAGGCAGCTGCGGTGGCTTACACCTGCCTGACTTGTGGCAGGTGTAAGGTGAGGTGTCCCATGAAGATTGACACGCCGGAAATGGTGGTTGAGTTGCGGAGACTACTGGTGGACGGTGATAGCCAAGCCATCCTGTCGTCATAAGATGACATAAAAATAGGGTCTACGGTTGGGACATTGAATGAAGGGGGATAAATGTCTCGACGAAAAACAGCCGTGGCGGAACGACCTAAAGGTCGTTCCCTACACGGTGGGAAGCATCGGAAGGCTCGGTGGGCGTTTAGAATAGGCCAAGTGCGTTGCCTCTTGGTGTCACCGGGGCTACACGGGCAATGTAGGGATGGACCTTCAGGTCCATCCGAAAGGAGCTGTCAATTGCGAGAGGAGTAGAGCAACAATGCGAGATATTGATGCTAAAGAAATAACTAAGACCGTGTCTCGTCTCTTTCAAGAGGCTAATTTCTTTCTGCCGGATGATGTGAGAGCTTCCCTCCAGCGAGCCCGAGAGACCGAGGAATCACCGGTGGCCCGTGAGGTAATAGATGGAATACTTGAAAATGCTGATATTGCCTCCAACGAGAGGATGCCCTTGTGTCAGGACTGTGGTGCAGCAGTAGTCTTCCTCGAGCTGGGTCAGGAGGTCCACATTACTGGTGATGATCTCTACGCCGCCGTGAATGAGGGGGTGCGCCAGGCGTACAGTGAAGGCTATTTGCGTAAATCTATGGTGAGGCAGCCTTATTCCGATCGGGTAAACACCAAAGACAATACCCCGGCTATCATTTATACTGACATAGTCCCTGGCGACAAGCTCAAGATTATAGCCATGCCCAAGGGCGGTGGTGCCGAGAATATGACCCGCTTGGCTATATTACCCCCGGCGCGTGGTCGCCAAGGGATAATAGATTTTGTGGTCAATGCTGTCGATGAAGCGGGAAGCAATCCTTGTCCTCCGGTGGTTGTTGGTGTCGGGATAGGCGGCACAGCCGAAAAGACCCTGATGCTGGCCAAGAAGGCGTTGTTACGGAAGATAGGTGAGCCCAGCCCGGATCCTGAGGTTGCTGAGATGGAAAAGGAAATCCTGCAGCGCATCAATAACCTGGGCATCGGATCAATGGGATATGGCGGCAGGGTGACCGCCCTGGCGGTTAATATCGAGGTTTTCCCAGCCCACATAGCCAGTATGCCAGCAGCAGTTAACCTGAATTGCCAC
Organism: Chloroflexota bacterium; assembly: GCA_030616195.1. Next base: position 1,656 of record JAUWXW010000236.1, read on the forward strand.
AGTACTCGACACAAGGAAGCGATATTGTAATGAGCAGAGAACACGACGTCATAGTGTTGGGTTCCGGACTAGCTGGACTACGGGCGGCAATCGAAGCGGCCCGAAACCCAGACGTTGACGTTGCCGTCTTCTCCAAAGTCCAGCTAATGCGTTCACATTCGGTCTGTGCTGAAGGTGGTACGGCAGCAGTCATACAGCCAGAGGAGGGAGATAGCCTTGAGCTTCATGCCTGGGACACAACTAGAGGTGCCGATTTTCTCTGTGATCAGGACGTAGTAATGCGCTTTGTTGAGGAAGCGCCCAAGGAAATCCTGCTTTTGGATCACTGGGGGGTTCCTTGGTCGCGTCGTCCTGATGGAAGGATTGCCCAGCGGCCGTTCGGTGGTCACACCTTTAATCGAGCTGTTTTCGCCGCCGATAAGACCGGCTTCTTTGAAATGCAAACCCTTTACGATACGCTGCAAAAATATGTCACGGTGAGCCGATACGACGAATGTTATGTTACTTCCATCCTAATAAAAGATAACGTATTCTGCGGGGTAACTGTCTGGGACCTGGCCAGTGGCGAGTTCTTCTTGGTTCGGGGCAAAGCGTTGGTTATCGCCGCTGGCGGCGCTTGCCGCATGTTCGGCTTTACCACCTACTCCCTGACCGCCACCGGTGATGGCATAGCCATGGCTTACCGAGCTGGACTGCCCATCAAAGATGTCGAGTTCGTCCAGTTTCACCCCACTGGTCTAGTTCCCTCTGGTATCCTGATTACAGAAGCGGCCCGAGGTGAAGGTGGCTACCTGCTTAACAACATGGGTGAGAGGTTCATGGAAAAATATGCTGCGGCGAAGATGGAGCTGGCTCCCCGAGACATCATTGCCCGGGCTGAGATAACCGAAATCGAAGAAGGCAGAGGATTTTCCGGACCAGACGGTCTCGACTATGTTCACATTGACCTACGCCATCTTGGTGCCGACAAGATTAACGAGAGGCTGCCCTTGATTCGCGAGGTCGCCATCAAGTTCAACTTCATCGATCCCATTCATGAGCCAATCCCTGTGCGGCCGGCGTCCCATTATTTTATGGGTGGTGTGCACACCGACATAAACGGGGCCACCCCGGTAGAAGGTATCTGGGCGGCCGGAGAAGCGGCGTGCACATCGCTTCACGGTGCCAACCGTCTCGGCTCCAACTCAACTGCTGAATGTCTCATCTGGGGCAGAATCAGTGGAGACAGGGCGGCGGCGTATGCTTCGAAACGGAAAACGTTCTGCACGCTATCCGAAGAAACAATCCTGAGAGACGAAGAGGCTCGGGTTTTCAGCAGGTTCAGGCCTGACGCCAAGGAAAGCGCCTACATCATGCGTAGGGAGCTACAGAGGATCATGGATAGTGAGGTGGCAGTCTATCGAACTGGCTCAGGGCTGGAAGCGGCTCTGAATAGAATAAGGGAACTGAAGCAGTGCGTGCCTGATGTCCGGGTCAAAGACCGCGGCCGGATATATAATACTGATCTGCTCAGTGCCCTCGAAATCGATAACCTCCTTGACCTGGCTGAAGTTGTCGTAGTTGGGGCCTTGGCCCGCACGGAGTCTCGTGGAGCTCATTCTCGACGTGACTTTCCC
>JAUWXW010000169.1 GCA_030616195.1 Chloroflexota bacterium
TGAAAGGAGAATCGGATACTCGGGAAATGGTGGATCAAACTTACGTCTCGCTCGACCTGGAGACTACCGGGCTAGACCCGGAGAACGACCGTATTATTGAGATAGGTGCGGTCAAGTTCCGTGGCAGAGAGGTTCTCGATACCTTTCATACCCTGGTTAACCCTGGATGCCCTCTCCCAAATCGCGTACGTCTCATTACCGGCATTACCCCCGCGGAGTTGGAGTCTGCTCCGCCGTTTTCAGAAGTGGCTGACAGTCTTGTTTCTTTCTTGGGGGACTGCCCTATCGTAGGACAAAACGTCGATTTTGACCTCAGCTTTCTCCGGTCTGAGGGGTTGAGTTTTCCTGGTACCGTTTACGACATCTTTGAACTAGCTAGTGTCCTGTTTCCTCAGCTTTCTGACTACAGCCTCCCAAGCCTGGCTAAGCAACTAGAGGTGCCTTGTCTTGTTCACCACCGGGCTCTGGATGATGCCATAACAGCCAAGGAGGTGTTTCTAGCACTGTTGGACAGAGTTGCTGAGCTTGACCTGCCCTTAGTTTCTGAGATCAATCGCTTGACTATGGCTATCGACTGGCCCTGGCGCTCGTTATTCTTGGACATGGAAAGGGCCAAAGTGGGCAGGGTTTCTCTGTGGGACAAGGAGGCGTGGGAAGCTGACTTCACTCCTGTGGCAGTGGAGCTGCCCCAGGCGGAACCGCTTGTTCCTGAGAAGGTTGTAAAACCTGTAGATTCAGACTGGCTGACTGCTCTTCTTGGTGAGGATGGACCTATGTCACAGGCTGTGGCCGGCTTTGAGTACCGTCCGGGGCAGGTCTCTATGATGCAGCAGGTGGCCAGTGCACTGAACGACGGGCAGCACCTGGTCGTGGAAGCTGGCACTGGGATCGGCAAGTCCGTTGCCTATCTGCTGCCGGCCATTTTCTTTGCCCTTCAGAACAGTGTCCCCGTAGTCGTCTCGACTAATACCATAAACCTTCAGGAACAGTTGATGAACAAAGACATTCCTGACCTGCTCCGGGCTCTGGGCAGCGTCAAAGATGACCGCATAAAGTCTGACCTGGAGGTAGCTCAGCTTAAGGGTCGCAGTAATTACCTGTGCATCAGAAGATGGAATACGTGGCGCAAGACTCCAGAACCACCCTGGGAGGAGACTAGATTCCTGTTGCGTCTCCTGTTTTGGCTGTCCTCCACTTCCAGCGGTGATCGGGCTGAGGTCAATCTCACCGGAAACGAGTTCTATTTGTGGAATCGGGTTTGTGCCTCGGAAGACAATTGCGTGACAGAGCGCTGTCCCTATTATCCCAGCGGCTGTTTTCTTTATCGGGCCCGTCAGAAGACGGAGGGGGCTCACGTTATAGTGGTCAATCACGCTCTGCTATTGTCTGACATGGCCAAAAAGGGGGGTATTCTGCCTGAATATAGGCATCTGGTTGTCGATGAAGCTCACCATCTGGAAGAGGAAGCTACTGAGCAGTTGGGAGATCAAATCAGCCACCGAGAGGTCTATGACTGCCTGGAGCACTTCGGGGATAGAGGCGGCTTGATGTTCCACCTCCGAAATTACCTGCGCACTACTTCGGTGGCTCACGGTAGGCGAAGGGAGATAGAGGAAAAGGTCCAAGATTTGCTGGAAGAAGCAAAGGAGGCTCGAAGCCGCGTGGCTCAGTTTTTTGACGTCATAACCAACTTCTTGAACCTCATGGTTAGAGAACAGGGGGATTATGAATCCCGTCTGAGGTTCACCGGAGAAGTTCGCCGTCACCCGATGTGGTCGGAGGTTGAGCTCTCGTGGGAAAACCTCAACCTCGAGCTTAGAAGTATTGAGGCGGGCCTAAGCCAGCTCTACACCATGATAGAGGATTTGCCCAACAGGAGAAGCGCAGATCTGAATGACTCCCTGGCTGAGATATCTGCCTTGCGACAGCAGATTAATGGGCTACTTTCTCGGATGGATGACATCATAACCGATCCTCAAGAGGATAACATCTATTGGGCCTCGCTTAGAGGTGAGGGTGACGTCTCTCTGTATGCTGCCCCGTTACGAGTGGGTCAATTGCTGGAGAAGTCTCTGTTTTCCCAAAAGGAGTGCGTTGTGCTCACCAGCGCAACGCTGAGCACCGGGGGTAACTTTGACTATGTCAAGGATTCACTGGGGCTAGGGGAAGCTGAGGAACTGCTGATAGAGGCCCCCTTCGATTATGCGGGGTCAACCATGATCTACCTCCCGGAGGATATTCCCGAGCCTCAGAAAGCTGGTTATCGACAGGCGGTGGAACAGTCATTGGTAGAAGTATGTCGAGCCACTAACGGCCGTACTATGGCTCTGTTCACCTCGCACGCTGCGCTTCGCACTGTCTATAGTGCTGTCCAACCTCTTCTGGAGGAGGAAGGCATCATGGTTCTGGGGCAGGGGATAGACGGCGGTCCAAAGAGGGTTCTGAACAACTTTAGAGCCAACCCTCAATCCCTCCTTCTGGGTGCCAGTTCCTTATGGGAGGGGGTTGATGTGGTGGGGAAAGCGCTCAGCGTCCTGGTTGTGGCTCGCTTGCCCTTTAGTGTCCCCACTGATCCGGTTATTTCCGCTCGCTCTGAACTGTTCGATGATCCTTTCAATCAATACCTCGTTCCGCAGGCGGTTCTCAAATTCAAACAGGGGTTTGGGCGTCTTATCCGGAGTCGCTATGATCGCGGTGTGGTGATTGTCCTTGACAAACGTGTACAAACAAAGCCGTATGGCAAAGTGTTCTTACAATCTCTACCGGAATGTACAGTAAGGAGCGGAAGGCTGCGGCAAATACCTCAAGAGGTAGTCGGGTGGTTGGGAGATTGACTCCTGGCAACGGAGAGCTCTTGTTGGCAAGGAGCGCAGATAAAGACCAGGCCACAGGATATGTCACTTAGCCAGTAGCCTCCGCAGTTTTTCACCTGAGCGTTAGTGTACCAGGGCATATGGAAATACCCGCCGCAGAGGTGACATCGAGACATATTATCGGGGTCAAGGGGTTCACCACAGACGCAGCACTTCTGGTCCAATTTAGCCTCCCTGTGAGAGCCAATGGCGAACCAGATCCATCTCCTCTTGCCTCGTCTTCACCTTGCCGTCCAGCTTTGCCTCATGTAGACCACTTAATATTTCACCGAGCTGGGGACCAGGCGGAATCCCCATTTCCTGTAACGCCGTCCCGTTCAACGATGTCCGCACATAACGCAGCTTATTAAGATACAACTGAAGTCTATGGGAAATCAAAGGCGAGTCTGAAGCGATGGAACAGGCCAGAACGGATGTTGGGGAAGAGTCTCGAAGAAGACGATAGACAGTGCTTGGTGATATCTCAGGAATATCTAAGGAGACAAGGGCTTCCTTGAGGCGAAGGGTGTCTTGCATAACTCGTGCTGTTGCCCTTGGTATCCTCAAGCGGACAATCAAGTCCTCACCTTCCTCTTGGCTGAAGTGGTAAACGAGGAGGGAGAAATAGAGCCCCAGAGGTGGGGGGTAGGTGATTGAGCGAGCTTGCTGAAACCTCTCCGTTATCCATCCATTGCCTTTGAGCGAGGGATGTATTGTCTCCAGCACACCCAACTCTGCCGCTCGGCGTAGCTGTTTTTCAGGGCTTTCCTCCTTGAGGATTAGCTCCAGCTCGTGCCGTATCCTGTCTCCGCTTATGGTATGCAGCATGGATAGGTCGCGGCATAGCAGGTGTTCGGTAGCTGGTTCAAGCTGGAAGTCGAATCTCTGTTCATAACGGATAGCCCGCAGGATGCGGGTGGCATCATCGATAAAGCTTTTTTCATGGAGCACACGAACGAGCTTATCCGCCAGGTCCTTTTCTCCTCCAAAGGGGTCGACGAGCTTGGCGAAGTTATCAAGGTCAAGGTGAATGGCCATAGCATTGATGGTGAAGTCCCGCCTGGATAGGTCACTCTTGATTGAACTGGGTTGCACTACAGGCAAAGCGCCGGGGTGCGGGTAGGTTTCGGCGCGTGCTGTAGCCAGGTCAATGCGGAGATTCTGGGTGGAGAACTTGGCAGTGCCAAAACGGTGGTGGGTTACCACCTGTCCCCCTATGCGCTGGGCCAGCAGGCTTGCCAGTTTGGGGGCGTCCCCTTCCACCACCAGGTCGAGGTCGAAGTTGGCCCGTCCCAGAAGGAGGTCGCGCACTGCTCCGCCCACCAGGTACAGCCCCAGCCCTAGCTCACTGGCCAATTCACCCGCCACCCGAATCAGGTGCAGGTGCTCAGCAGACAGGCGCTGGTTGAGTTGGGATGTGAGATCAACGACCACCTTTTTGAGACCTCCGTACCTCGACTCCCGAAAATAGCGACTGAAATCCCCCCAGCATAGGGTAGGTCTCCATAGGTCTCCTGAGGCGACCCTGGCGGCCGACTCGCCAGAGGCGAGTCCCCTGCCAGCCGGGGCGGGTGACAGAGCACCCGCCCTATGACTTCGTCTTTTTCACCCCGCCCTGAGATTGCCACGGTCGCCCTAGGCGACCTCGCAATGGCATGGCGATGCAGCCACGAAAGCAGACCGGGTGCCCTGCCACGATTGCGATCCCTTCGCTTCGTGTCATTC
>JAUWXW010000164.1 GCA_030616195.1 Chloroflexota bacterium
CGACCTGATCATTCGCACGGCCGGCGAGATGAGGCTGAGCAATTTCCTGTTGTGGCAGTCGGCCTATGCCGAGCTCTACTTTACCCCCGTCCCTTGGCCCGAATTTGGTGAGGAGGAGATTAGGAAGGCGTTACTCGCTTATAGTAAGAGACAGCGGAAGTTCGGAGGTTGATACCAGTAAGAGTGATCCGGTTAGGTGTGGATGAAGCAAAGAATTATCACTGCCCTATGTGGCATACCCTTACTGCTGGCTTTTGTCTGGTTTAACCCGCACCAGTTTCCCCTGTTGATCCTCCCAGTCGCTGCTTTTGCTGCCCTCGGTGCTCTGGAGTTCTACCGTCTAGGTTCTCTTTCAGGAGCACGGCCATTAACTCTTTTGGGGGTGGTCTGGGCCGTGCTTTTTGTAGTGAATGCCCATCTTGATGCCACTTACGAGGTTGATTACCTTCTCCCCTCATTGTTAGCCTCAGCAGTAGTTTTGCCTTTGATCTGGCTATTCCTGTTCTCCCGGGAGAGGGCCTTTGTTAGCTGGGCGTGGACCCTGGCTGGTATCCTCTATATAGGATGGATGCTGGGCCATTATGTATCTCTGAGGGAATTTGACCAGGATCTTGACCAGGGAAGGGGATGGGTGATTCTGGTTTTATTCTCCACCTTTGCTTGTGACACAGGCGCCTTTCTGACAGGCAGGGCTTGGGGCAGACACCCTTTGGCTCCTGCTGTAAGTCCGGGGAAGACCTGGGAAGGAGCAGTTGGTGGTTTTGTTGCCGGCCCGGCCGCAGCTTTGATTATCTATACTCTTCTTGATGCAGCTGACCTGTCACTGCCCCTTAGTTACGCTCAAACCGTATTCCTTGGCTGCTTGGTAGGGTTATTCGCCCAGCTTGGAGATCTATTCGAGTCTTTGCTGAAGCGGAGGGCGGGAGTAAAGGACTCGGGGAACCTGATGCCTGGGCATGGTGGTGTCCTCGACCGCATGGATAGCCTTGTCTTTACCGGGGCTATTGTATACTATTACGTCCAATGGGTGGTGTGATGAAGAGGATAGCCATCCTGGGTTCGACAGGTTCCATAGGGCAGCAGACGCTGGAAGTAGTGCGCCCTTTTAGCGATAGGTTTTCCGTATTGGCCCTGGGAGCAGGAAAGAATGTCGAACTCTTAGCCAGGCAGGTGGAGGAATTCCAACCCAAGCTGGTCTCGTTTCAAGGAACAAGGAATGAGGGACCAGGAAAGGATGTCTCGTTCCAGGTCCCAGATTCCGAGTTCCTTAGCCTGGAGGAGATTGCTTGCCATCCTGAGGTAGACCTGGTTGTGATAGCTACTTCAGGGAAGGCCGGCCTGGCCCCTACTCTGGCTGCAATTCGGGCGGGAAAGCAGATTGCCCTGGCCAACAAAGAGGTGCTGGTAATGGCAGGGGGGATTGTTATGGCTGAGGCAAAGCAACACGGCGTGGAAATCTTCCCGGTAGATAGTGAGCATAGTGCTATCTGGCAATGCTTGCGCGGCGAGAATAGAGCGGAAGTGGCTCAATTGATTCTCACTGCCTCCGGGGGGCCCTTTTTTCATTACACCTTGGAGCAAATGGCAGCCATAACTCCAGAGCAAGCTCTCAGACATCCTACCTGGCAGATGGGTGAGAAGGTAACCGTCGACTCCGCTACCTTAATGAATAAGGGGATGGAGGTCATCGAAGCCCACTGGTTGTTCGATTTACCTCTGCAACACATTGACGTGCTAATCCATCCCGGAAGTATAGTGCATTCGATGGTGGAGTTTGCCGACGGTTCAGTCAAGGCCCAGTTGAGCGTGCCCGATATGCGTTTGCCTATTCAGTACGCCCTGTCTTATCCAGAAAGGCTGCCTAACCCCAACCTTCCCAGGACTGACTGGGATAGATTTGCCTCTCTCAGCTTTGAGCCACCGGACTTGACTAGATTTCCTTGTCTTAGACTTACCATAGAGGCAGGAGAAAAGGGTGGTACTTATCCTGCGGTACTTTGTGCTGCTGATGAAGTGGCAGTAGGACTTTTCCTCTCGCACCGCATCGGTTTTGTGGACATTGCTAAACTGATAGAGGAGACCCTGGAGCATCATCAAAGCATCAGCGACCCTTCGCTGGACGAAATCCTGGTTGCTGATGCCTGGGCCGGGGAATACGCTGAGAACTGGAGAGCAAAGTAAGACATGAGCGTTGCCTTAATCATTGTCAGCTTCATTGTGGTTCTTTTTGTCCTGGTCTCTTCTCATGAGCTGGGGCACATGGTGGTTGCCAAAAGGGCCGGGGTGAAAGTTGAAGAGTTTGGCATAGGGTTCCCGCCACGGCTTTTTGGCATCAAGCGAGGAGAGACCACTTACTCTCTCAACCTCATACCCCTGGGGGCCTTCGTCAGGACCCCCGGGGAAAATGACCCTACGGTGCCCGGCAGCCTGGCCAGTAAAGGTCCATGGACCAGGCTAGGCGTGTATGCTGCTGGTCCTATAGTCAACGTGGTTGTTGCCCTTGTCATTCTCAGCGTTTTCTTCATGCTGCCTTACGATGTGGTCAGGGGTGACGGTATTATGGTGAATCACGTATCGGAGGGCTCGCCGGCGAAAAAGGGGGGGGTTAAACCTGGAGACGTAATCCTGAAAATAGATGAGCAGGAGGTTCATGAGAGGAAGGACGTGCAGGAGGCGTTGAACTCGGATGGGGGGGAGGAGAAAAGCATACTTGTGAAAAGGGGTGGAGAGCAGTTTGCAATTGATCTGGTGCCAGAATTCGACTCTGACGAAGGCCAATATATAATGGGGGTTCTACTGTGGTGGGGGATAGTCACTGAGGTGGAGTCGGGCTCATCAGCGGAGGAAGCAGGCATCAGTCCCGGGGATACGATTGTGGGCATCGACGGAAAAGAGATCATCAGCGACGCAACCATGTTCGTTGCTCTCAATGCAGCGGAGGGAAAAGAGGAAGTGAGCCTGATTCTGCTCCGGGGCGGAGAGGACATATCCAAGACTTTGAAGGCGAGTCCACAGGGTGTGTTCGAGCTAACCGGAATTGGTACGCAATGGGTTAGTCACACCCAGTTTGAAACAGAGCGAAGGCCTATTTGGCAAGCGATTTACCGTGGTGGCCATTTCGTTGTCCGCGTTCCCTACCTGATAAAAGAGTCCATACCGATAATCAGAGAAGACCCTGGCAAGGCAGTGGCGGGGCCAATAGGGGCGGCTCAGTTGACCGTGGAGGCGGTGAAAGCCTCCGGCTTCGGCATTGTGCTGTTGATGGCTGGCATCATCAGTATAGGACTGGCTTTGTTCAACTTCATTCCCATCCCCCCCCTGGATGGGGGAGGGATGTTGATAGGCCTGATAGAGGGGGTTCGCAGAGGCAAGCGCCTTTCAGCGCGCACCGTCCGCTTGGCCTACGTTGCGGGGACTGCCCTTATTCTCACCGTGTTTGTGGTGATAATGTACAATGATATCGTCCGTCTGATTGACTATATCCGGACAGGAGAAGGCGTCTTTGGGCTATGAAGCAGCGACGAGATTCAAAGCCTCTAAGAATTGGTGATGTGACCGTTGGCGGCGGGGCTCCTATTGTTGTCCAGTCCATGGCCAAGACCGATACCCGCGATGTGACCGCCACCCTTAACCAGATACGGGAGTTGGAGGAATATGGCTGCGAGATTATCAGGGTGGCCGTACCCGATGAAGAAGCAGCTCAGGCTCTCCCCGCCATCAAGCGCGGCATCCGTATTCCCCTCATCGCTGACATCCATTTCGATTACCGTCTTGCCCTGGCGGCCCTGGAGGCCGGTGTCGACGGGCTTCGGCTTAACCCGGGCAATATCAGTGAACCGGAGCAGATTGCTGCTGTGGTCAAAGCTGCCAGGCCAAGGGGAGTCCCTATTCGCGTTGGGGTAAACGCTGGTAGCTTGCCCAGGTTCACCACCCCTGAGACTTCCGTTGCCCAGCGCATGGTTGAGGCTGCTCTAGACCAAGTACGCCTCCTGGAGAGTCTGAATTATGACCTGATCAAGGTTTCGCTGAAAGCCTTCGATGTTCCTACTACCGTCGAGGCTTACCAGCTAATTGCCCAGAAGATACCCTATCCCTTGCACCTGGGTATCACTGAATCCGGGTTGCCTAGGACCGGGGTTATCCGTAGCGCCCTGGGAATCGGGATTCTGCTTTACCTCGGCATTGGCGACACTATTCGTGTGTCCCTTACTGCCGATGCGAAGGACGAAGTAATTGCTGCCTATGAGATTTTGAAAGGTCTCGATTTGCGGGAGAAGGGTCCTACTCTGGTAAGCTGTCCCACTTGCGGGAGGTGCGAAGTGGACCTGGTTGGCCTGGCTCAGGATGTAGAACAGAGATTAGCCAAGCTAGACAAAGCTGTTAAAGTAGCTGTAATGGGCTGCGTTGTCAACGGGCCGGGGGAGGCAAGGGATGCCGATGTAGGCCTTGCCTGTGGCACGGGTCGGGGCGCTCTGTTCAGGAAGGGTGAGGTGATCCGTACGGTAGAAGAGGTAGACTACCTGGAGGGATTGATGAGGGAGGTGGAGGAAATCTAATGTAGCGCAGGGCTTTAGCCCTGCTGATGAACCCTGAGCGTTCACGCCGGAGATATTCAGCAGTGAAGTATTCGGTGGGTGTCAG
>JAUWXW010000136.1 GCA_030616195.1 Chloroflexota bacterium
TGGGGCTGTATACGCTCGAGCCGGCGGCCAGGCCCCACATCAACCTTTCCGGGGGCAGCGTGGGGCTGCCTTGCCGAGACATCACATCGGCTACATTGTCGAAATAGATCTCCCGTGAGTCGCAGGGGTATACTGTGCCTCCCCCGTCGAACTTGGGGCGACGGCGAAGTGGCTCACGGGTGAGGATGTGGGACTGCCACAGGCTCCCTCCTTTGAGGCTAAGGTCCTTGATTCGCTGCAGGAAGCCGACGTCCAGGTGCCCCAGCCCGATCAACTGGAGGAAGGTCTGCTTAACGTCAACGGCGCTGATCACCGCCTTCTCCCCCCAGATCACCTTTTCGCCCCAGACGGCATTGTCCCTCAGCCGTACCCCCACTGCCCGCCCCTGGCGGACAATGATCTCATCCACGGGACAGCAGGTGCGGAACACTGCCCCATGGGCTACGGCACAGCGCATGATGGCATGGTAGTAGCCATGCATATTGCCGCGAGGGGAATAGCGATTCCCCATGTACGCCCAGATGGTTATGATGGAGGCCAGAGCCGGGATGGCCACCCCCTGAAAGTGAGGCAGGGCCCCGGATAACCAGACACCGTAGGCCTGCATCGCCTTAAAGGGCTCGGTCTCATAATACTCATCCATCAGATCAAACATGGTCGCCTCGAGCAGTTCCTCGGTCCATATATCTGGCGCCCGTTCCTTGTACACCTGCATATAGGGAATGTTATCGGCGGTTAGCTCTACCTCAGGAGGATGGGGTGGACACCAGAAGGTGGCCCGGCACAGCTCTTTGGTGAAGGGAGGCTGGCCGAGCAAGCCGCTCAGCTTGGCAAAGCCCATCACCTCCTTTTCGCTAGGTAGTACTGTCCCCTCGGTGGTCATGATACCTTGCTGCATTGCTAGCATTGCCAGCCGTTGATCGGAAGGCCAGTCCATGCGAAAGCCGTACTTCCATAGCTCTAACTGCTCCCAGCCGGGGGCTGGTGCCCCGTAGTTGCCCACAGCATGGGGATTGATGCGCACCCCAGCCATGGGCTCCGTGCTCTCCTGCGCTCCGCCGCACTCCGACCTCTCCTCCAGCACGCAGACGCTTAGTCCGCACTTGGCCAGGTATGCTGCCGCCGTGGTGCCATTGTGACCGGCACCTATAATCACAACGTCGTATTTTTCATCGGCGCCCATATTCGTCTCCTTTCTCCGTCAAAATATCTTGCCTTGCCACAAAGCAGCTATGCTCTCAGAAACGCTTGCTCTGTCGTAGTGCCCCCCCTTTGCTTAGATTTAGCGGGGTACGGCTGGTATCTTACCCCTCTCCGCTATGTACCACGGTGACGGATACCACCAGTCGCCGGGCTCGGCGTTCTCCTGAGCTCCGCCACATTCAGGCCTCTCCTCCAGCAGACACACGCTCAGCCCGCACTTAGCCAGGTATGCCACCGCCGTGGTACCATTGTGACCGGCCCCTACAATGACAACATCATATCTTTCATCAGCGCCCATATGCAGCTCCGCCTAACAGCGATGCCGTTTGATTTTGAAAGGCCTTGGTTACTTCCTCGGCTGCCTTGGTCACACTGTGGCCCTTGTTATTATCGCACAAGTCACGGTGTGGTCGCCATGTAAGATTACAGCTTTGGCCGCAGCCGCACCTACGATGACAACGTCGTATCTCTGATCCCTCTTCATACATAATCACCTTTGTCTTTGAATTTCGCCAAAGCAAGCTCAGAGTTAAGGGCCACAAAGACGCCGTGTTTGATGGCATGTCCCGGGCCAACCTGGCACCAGTCCCCACCCTTTTGGCGTTACAGCTTACCGCCCACGCCACCGCGGAATGGCCAACGAAAGCGGCTGTTTTGCCAAGCCACCTGCGGCCACATATCAGCCGAAAATCTGGTCTTTGCGGTTTCACGGTTGGGGCTATATGCCTATCCGTACTCCACCTTCATTCCTGTTCCACTCTCCTCAGATTCAGTCAAGAGGCACCGCGATTCTAAAGGGCTAATCGCCTCTTGACCAAAATCGCCCTTTCCCCTCGTCTAAGGTCTTACTAATACCTTTACGGAATCTTCAGCCTTCAACTGGGTCTCAAATGCCTCCGTGATATCGTCCAAAGAGAATTCATGACTGATGAGGCGTTTACGATCGGCCTTTTTGGTCCGCATAAATTCAAGAGCCTGCTCCATTTCCTCCGCGGTAAAGCCAAGTGCTCCAAGTATCTTGGGCTGTTTAAATATGAGAGGCATAAAATCGACAGTCACCGGTTCCTCAAACGTGCCGAAACAGACGATCCTACCGGTTAGTTCTCGGACGATGTTCAGCGCCTGCTGGATAACCGGAGGTCCTGGTCTATCCTTGATATATCCTGCGCAGTCGTAGACAATCTCCACTGCAGGCGTAGACATACCGGGCGGATACATCATTGGGACTTCGCCGCAAATCTCGATGGCCCTCCTATAAGGGTCTTCCTTGCTGGCATTGATACAGACGTCAGCACCCATTTCCTTTGCCAGACCCAAGCGCCTGTCCGAAACATCTACGGCTATGATGTGTTTCAAGCCCCGGTCAACGGCTTTCAAACATTGAATAACGCCCAGACCTATAGCACCTACGCCGTAAACCATGGCATTTTCTCCCTGGGCAGGACTCCCCAGATTGACGATATGAAGTGCGTCCGCCAACGGTTCAAGAGTAGCCCCTTCCTCATAGCTGACTTCCTCAGGCAGTTTCATCAGTGTTATGCCCGGAACGAAGAATACGGGAACGTATTCTGCAAAGCCGCCAAAACCAACCCCGCACACCCGATCTCCAACCTTAAACCCCTCAACCTGGCTACCTACCTCGACAATTTCTCCGCTAAATTCGTGCCCCGGGATTCTTCCGCTTGGTGTATGCCGGACAACGACGTCGGTATACCAGTCGAGTTTGTACATGTGCAAATCCGAACCGCAAATACCGCAGGCCGATACTTCGATCAGCACTTCGTATTCGCTGATGCTGGGTTTCTCCACCTCCTCGGTCCTGAGATCATAAGGCCCATGAAAAATAGCTGCCTTCATACTCGGCTCCTTTCCATTAGTTTGACAGTGAAAACACAGAATTGATTTTTTGCTTCTTGAACTCTTTCCCTTACTAGATCTTCCTCTTGTGGCTCAGGAGCTAGCTCCCCAGATGACTTTGGGAACTCTGCCCTTCTTTCCTAACCCCCCAGCTTCCCTTTACGTTGAAGCTCATCAGCAACTTTTCCTAAGCCCAGTTCCTCCAGCGTATTTCTGGTAGCCCACCCTGAGCTGGTATCCCAGCCCTCAAGTTCAAAATACTTTGTCTTCCACTCTTCGAACCTGGCCCTATCTAATGTCCTGCCTACATTGTCGCAGAACTTCCACTCTCCATTCTCATACACAGGCAGAAGCTGCGACCTGCTGGATGGCACTGTATACACATATCCGGCGAACACCTCCATTTCTCTGTGTCTCCCCTGCAATGCCCACATAGCCCTGTCCAGGTTCCAAATCCTTCTGCCGATTTCCACGCCATCAACAAAGCTTATACCCTTCGCGGTAACTGCATTGAAGAACCTGGGCTCTCCCTCTGGGGTAGCTCCCAGCATATCGGGTGCATTAAGGTTAATGAAGTTCGGCCACAAAAAGTCACAATACCCGACTGACTCTGTCCAGAACCTGGTGTAGTGCCTTAGCCAGGCAATCGCCTTGGCCCTGTTGGCGGAATAGATGCCGGTGGGACCCTCGCTGTAGTCGAACATGAACGGGTCGCCTTCGTATGGCAATACCTTTGTGGACAGAATCTCTGCCACTCTCTCTGCCGAAAGAACAGGCTCCGCTCCAATCAGTTGGGCAATTCGGGGGATTTGATGGACCGCTAGGTTAAAGCCATGGTCATTGTTGTCTCTGTCCCCCAGGATAGAGCCATAACTGAAGTCAACTTCGAGCCTCGGGTCATTATGCTCCATGTATCCCCAAGTAGGGTGGTTCAGCAGTCCACTGTCGGTGTCTTCCTTGTATCTGCCCCACCTCTCTGCCGCTCTGGCAAGCCCTTCAGCCAGGTCGTCCCCAATTCCCTCCCTGAGAGCTATTATCCTCAAATAAGCTTCCTTGAATTCTGCCGTCGACCACTTATCAAAGGGTAGGTCACAATCAATGGCCTTGCCCGGGCCTAGGACGCCCATGGCGAAGAGGGTTACCAGGTAAACATCCCCGGAAAAAACTTCATAAATATTAAGGCCATAATCATTAAGCTGGTCAGCTACATGAAACCGACTTCTACTTAGTTTCCAGATGTCGGACGGCTCTAACAGGGAGCCTGGCCATTCTCCGGTGAAGAGCCGAGACCCCACCTCTTCCGGGGGGAATATGTTCACAAATGGCCAGATCGTGGGAAAGCAGAAGGCCTCATTGCTGAGACCACTTATTGTCCTCCTAGCACATGCCATCGGGCAAGCATGGCATCCGTGTGGCCGGCATGGTTCTGTTACAGGAGTCACTGTAGCAGAACCAGGTGCGAAATTACTAGTCCAATAATCAGCGAAATTGGGTATGGGGCTCTCATGTCTAGGATCATCCACATTAAACTGAAAGTTAGCCCGATGCCATAACCAGGCCGCTATTAACGCCTGTGGGTCGGCAACTTCCACACCACCTGTTCCTCTAATGCTGATTGCCTTTAGATTCTTGGCACCAAAAACACCTCCGAAACCACCCTGACCAGCGGCATTGCCCCCGTCATGCATTAGAACAGCTATTCTGCTTAGATTCTCGCCTGCTTGGCCAATACATAACACTGCTGGCTTCTGAGTAGTGTAGGTGCCTCCTGCCTCCTGCCAGTCGTTGAATCGGCCGCCGGTTACCTTTCTCCAGATGTCTTCCTGCGTCTCCCTGGTATTCAGCCCCCACAGCCTGCTGGCATCCTCAAAGGTCACCTGGTCATTGACTACGTTAACCCAGACTGGCGCATCTGCCCTGCCCTCAATAACTATGCCATCCCAGCCGGCATACCTTAACTGAGCGGCAAACCTGCCACCAACACTACTTCTGGTAAACCATTCAATAGGATATCCCTGTGGGCCGATTCCCTGCACCTCACACCTTCCTGAACCGGGAGACAAAGCCCCCGCCAGGGGATTAGCCATTATGGTGATTACATTCCTCGGGTCAAAGCCACTAATCGTCTTATCCTCACATAAATCCCAGAAGATCGCCGATCCCATTCCGTGCCCACCACCCCACTCTTCATACTGGCTAGTATCTATGGCGCTAACCGATCTATTGGTAAGGTTCAACCTCAGAATCTTGCCCGCGTATCCATAAATCATCTTTCCACTCTGACCTTTCTGCTTCTAATCTGTGGGAAAACCAAGCCATCCCCAGTGTTTGTTCCTCAGATTCACATCGTATCCCACTGTTTCTTCAGGCACTTCCTTTACCAGCTTTATCGCCCTCATAGGGCAGACCTCGACACAAGCCTGCTTGCCATCAGGGCCACCTTTCTGGCTCCAGTAAGGTGCACTGGCACAGAGGTCG
>JAUWXW010000222.1 GCA_030616195.1 Chloroflexota bacterium
TTGCAACAGCCTGATATCGGCCTTACGCTCCGCCGTAGGGAAAGTGGCCGCGCTAGAAGAAGTAGAATTCGTCCTCCAGACTTAGGCGGCTTTAAGCAACTGTAAGGGCAGGACTGGACATGGCAGGGATTGTAAGCACGGCCCCCGACGTAAGTACGATCGAGACTGACCTGGCGGCCGTCTTGGCCAAGACCCAGAACCTCCCCGATGACCCCGCCTCTGAGTCTGGAGCTATCAAGACTGACACCGCTGCGGTCAAGGTCCAGACCGACAAGCTGGCTGGGGAGGCTGCGGCCTCGGCCTCGGTCACCGCCAACTGGCAGTCAGGGACGGGAACGTCGGGGGAAACTGGGGCTGACCTCGTCTCCTTGGGTTCGGCTGGTGACCGGAAGAAGCTGCACTCATTGATTGTTGATATAAGTGCCCTGACCGCTACAGCCGTTATCACTATTAAGCTCTTTCTCTCGGTAAATGGCACCTCGCGGAAGGTCTACAGCGAGACCTTCACCGTAGGCACCGATGCCGATGGCTGCTGGGTGGTCAATGGCACTCTGGAGATCGCCAATGCGCTGAGAGTCGAGTGCCAGAGCAACAACGCCGCCGATAACGGCCTCGCCATCGCCTATGAGTACGACCTTGAGGACATGTGATGAGCCTGCTCATAAAAGGTGGCCTATCGCAAGCTGACGCCGATGCTCGGTATGTCAATGTTGCTGGCGACACCATGACTGGCGACCTTGACCTAGCTACTCACCTAGTCAAGTTTGGTGCCGAGGGCGGGATACGAGCACAGGCTGGTCAAGGGCTTTGGGTGCGCAACGCTGCTGACGATGATTTTGTGAACCTCGTAGTTGCTTGGTTGACAGCACAGACTGGCCTTACATCTGTAGGAGACGCTTCCTTTGGTGGCCGCCTACGGCCACAGTCCACAGGTGCTAACCTTCGCTTGTGTGCATACATAGGCGCAGCCTTAACCGACTATCTTAGGTGTGTCAAGGTAGCCAGCGGAGACGGCATAGTTCAGATTATGACAGGGGTTGACCTTGAGATTGTAGACCGCTCGCTAATGCTGACTGGCGGCGGTATGGACGACATACCATTCTACGACCTAAGCGAGATAATTATAGCAGCAGGGGTTATCACTAGGACAAAAGCCTTTCACCGTATAGACACTGAGGCTAACGATGCTACCGATGATTTGGACACTATCAATGGTGGTAGGAATGGCCTCACTTTGCTAATTCAGCCTATAGACGATGCCCGTGATATAGTGGTCAAGCACGGCACGGGCAACATCTATCTTCTAGGCGATGCTGACTTCACCATGACGCACAGCAGGGACAAGCTATGGCTGCTATACCTGATAGACGGCTGGTATGAACTGTTTAGACTTGACAGCGGAGCATAGCATGAAAGCCTTTCTAGCTAAGTGGTAACCGAGGGACGACCTGGCTGCCCTCGACCTCCCTGATAACTTGTGGACGGTTTTAGAGGTGCTCAAGAGCGCGAATAGCTGACCGACTGTGGGTCTCCCCAGCCTCTTGCTTCTAAGGTGAGCAAAATAATCGCACTGTTGTGCGCGGACAGCCCGCACTTCCCCTGGGAGAGATACTGCTTCTATGGCGCCCGGGTTCGGGATCTCTGCCCGCTCTGCCTGGCCAGGCTGATCCTCTGGTGCCTCTACGCGCTCGTTCGGGACTTCATAAAGAAGGAAAACATTTGGGACCCGACGCTGCGGTAGCCGCTAATCATTCTCCCCGGGAACGCTGAAGGCCTCAGAATTTATCCAGGTCGTCGAAGTAGCACGGCCGCAGCTCGATGATGTGATCCACCCGTTCCTTGCTGTAGAAATCAGCTTGCCCATCTTTCAAAGCGAGCTTGATCTTTAGGAGCTCCTGCCCCAGCCCCTTCTCCACCATCAGGAAGCGCCAGAGCTTGGGGTGGCTCAGCCTGAGCCTCGACAGGTGGTTCTCCGGGATGCCGATATCCATGCCACAGGGCCAGCAGCCGTTTCTCTTGTGGCCCATCTCGTATAGCTTGCAGAAGGGCAGTGAAAAGCGGCTGTGATAGCCCCAAACATCGTCGTCTATCCATGCCCAGAGAGGCCACACTATCCACCGCTTACGCTTCTTGCCATAGTAGAGTTCACCCCGATCCAGCCACGCCCACCAGCGCATCTGGCTCTCGCCTACAAGGTTGCCCACGAAGTTCACTTTCGCCCCCAGTTGCTCCTCTACCCTTTTGCTGGGCAACTCCTTTAGATGGTCACAACAGTACGAGGACATTCTGGCCACGCCGACCGCCTTCTGCTTTCGTTTCGAGAGCCGACGCCCCACATGATGGTCGGTGCTGCTTCGGATATCCTTTCCGAACAGTGGCCACCCATACTTCTCCACGCAGCTCCAGAAGGTGACTCCTGGTGCCGGCTTCGCTATGTGGAGGTTCAGCTTCCACTCCTCGGCCATACGTTTGATAAAAGGCCACGTCTCGGGGAACTCGACGCCGGTGTTGTTCCAGATCACGGGGATCTCGGGGGTAAACCGCCTCACCAAGTGCAGCAGCACCGTGCTGTCCTTGCCGCCGCTCCAGGCGATCACTGGTTTACCCAGGGATAAACCCTGGACAATCAAGTGTTTTGCAAGGGCTATCTTCTCGGTGAGAGGAAGCGCCTGCGCCCGGGCCAGGCACTCTAGTTTCTCGGCCATGGCCGGATCCATCTCAGCTACTCGCCTCTGTTGCCATCATAGTTTCTCGCCGCCCTTTTTATAGCCCATTCGTTGCCCCTACGTGGTAGGGACACGGAGGACATCCTTTCGCTGTACCGCAGCAAGTCCAAACAGTCCTGGCAGAGCCCATCGGCAAGCATAACTTGCTCCTTCGAAATCCTCCGCCGGCACCGCGAGCAGTGATAGACCATCTCAGCCCCGTGGAGCTATTTCTCTTATCTCTCGCAGGCGTTTGGCGCCAATACCCCAGATGTGAAGGAGCTGCAGGTCAGTGCATTCTTCTAGGGGCTTGGTGAGGTATCCTGCCCTATAGGCACGCCCCAGGGAGAGAAGGCACCCCCAGGAGAGCCCCTGGTAACCAGGGGCCACGATGTCCCAGACTCTGCCGCCTTCGTCCTCATCGGCCTTGCTCATCCTGATCCTCCCTTCTCAGCGTTCTTTCTGGGAATGCGCGAATTAGCCTTCTAGTTCCTCAGCTATAGCCCAGACTAGCGAGCCGATATTGATAAGCCGGCTCTTCACTTCATTTTCGGGTTGCCCTCGAAAGACCACAGGGCGACTCTCCGGATGGAGAAAGGCCTCCCGCAACTTGTTCATTTGATCTTCCATCTCAAGTATGAGGGTAGCGTGGGGCTGTATTCCCCATCTCGTTAGATTGGCTCCATGCTGCTTCACTCTCTCTCGTTTGAATACTTCGATGTCCATATGTATCCTCCTTCTCAGCGTTCTTCCGGGGAACATTCATGCGCCCCCACGCTGCACTCAGCCCCGTGCTCGCAGCGGCCGTTGGCGTAGATGGCAATGAAGATGGCTTTGACTTCTGGGCCTTTCAGCGACGGCGGCGCCGTTATCTTCACTTCCTGGCTACAGGAAGGGCATATCATGCGCCAGAGCGTGGTGACCTTGGTGGGGAGGCCTCGGGCAAGCAAGGCTT
>JAUWXW010000119.1 GCA_030616195.1 Chloroflexota bacterium
TCTATTTTACTGTGATTGCCCATCCATATCAACGATAGTCTCCTTGCAGGCTGCGCATTGCCTCCTTATGAGGGCTATGCTATAATTTAAGAGCCTTTTGGTGGTTAGAGAGAGGTGGACCCACCCGTTCCCATCCCGAACACGGAAGTGAAACGCCTCAGCGCAGACGATACTGGGGGAGCTCCTCTGGGAAAATATGTCACTGCCAGGAGGCTTTATTCTTTTGGTACGTTCCCTGGCGCGCTTTCTCGAGTGGCCTTCCCCAGTGCTCACCATCGTAGTCCAAATCCTTTGGTCAGCCAGTCTCTTCAGTGCTACAATTAGATAATGCCATGTCATTAGATGCCATTCTTGTCAAAGGCGCTCGAGAGCATAACCTGAAGAATATCGACGTAGTTATTCCCCGCGACAAGCTGGTGGTGATCACCGGTGTGTCAGGCTCGGGGAAGAGCTCCCTTGCTTTTGACACTATCTACGCTGAGGGGCAGCGTAGATATGTAGAGTCCCTCTCCGCCTATGCACGTCAGTTCCTGGGGCAGATGGAAAAGCCCGATGTAGATTACATTGAGGGACTCTCTCCGGCTATCTCCATTGATCAGAAGGGCCCGTCGCGCAACCCGCGCTCCATAGTGGGCACCATGACCGAAATCTATGACTACCTGCGCCTTCTGTTTGCCCGCGTCGGTCATCCTCATTGCCCTGGGTGTGGGCGGGAGATCTCCCGCCAGACGGTGCAGCAGATCGTAGATTCTGTCCTGGCTCTCGCCCCGGGGAGCCGCATCATGATTATGTCTCCCTTGGTCAGAGACCGTAAGGGAGAGCATCAGGCGATGTTCGAAGACTTGAGGAAGGCAGGTTATGTGCGGGTACGGGTTGATGGGCGAATCTACGACCTCTCCGAGGAGTTTCGACTTGACAAGAACAAGAAGCACTCTATTGAGGCAGTGGTTGACCGCCTGGTTATTGACGAGTCAGTAGACGCTAGTCGCATCGCTGATTCGGTGGAGACCGCTCTGAAACTGGGAGCGGGAGTGGTGCTGGTTTCTCTGGCAGATGGTGAGGAGTTACTCTTCTCAGAGCATTTTGCCTGTGTGAATTGCGGAATCAGCCTGGGGGAGATTGCTCCCCGCACCTTTAGCTTCAATAGTCCTCACGGAGCCTGCCCTGACTGTACTGGCCTGGGTAACAAGCTGGAGATTGATCCTGAACTGGTAATCCCAAACAAGGGGCTTACTCTGGCTGAGGGCGCCATCCAGCCCTGGGCCAGGTCGGGCACCATGAGCACCTGGTACCAAAGCATGGTAGCAGCGGTAGCCAGGCGCTACGGTTTTTCAATGAATGTTCCGGTCAAGGACCTTTCACCTGAGCAACTGAATACTCTCCTCTATGGCGATGAGGAAGGGGTAAGGGTTAGATACAGAAATAGCCATGGCTGGATGCAGGACTATTACGCTAATTTTGAAGGCGTAATTCCCAATTTGGAGCGCCGCCACAGGGAGACGGAGTCCGATTATGTCCGTACTGAAATCGGGCGCTACATGACCTCCCATCCTTGCCCTACATGCCAGGGGAAGAGGCTCAAGCCCGAGTCCCTGGGGGTAACCATCAACGGAGACAACATCATCGATGTGACTTCCATGTCTGTTACTGAAGCATTGGCATGGGTTCAAGCTATTGACGGGGAGAACACCGGCCAGCCTGTGCTGAGTCCACGGGAACTGACTATAGCTCGGCAGATTCTCAAGGAGATTCGAGCCCGGCTGGGCTTCCTTACCGAGATAGGGCTGGATTACCTCACCCTGGACCGCCCGGCTGCCACCCTGAGCGGAGGTGAGGCACAACGAATTCGTTTGGCTACCCAAATAGGCAGTGGGCTCATGGGGGTACTTTATATCTGTGATGAGCCCACTGTAGGCCTCCATGCTGCTGACAACTATCGCCTGATTGCCACATTGAAGCGGTTGAGGGACCTGGGCAATACCATTATCACTGTGGAGCATGATGAGGCTATGATGCGGGCTGCCGATCATATTGTCGATATGGGACCTGGTGCTGGAGAGCATGGAGGGGAGATTGTGGTTACGGGCACTATAGAAGACGTCATGTCTCATCCCGGCTCATCAACGGGACAGTACCTCAGCCGAAGAAAAGAGATACCTCTACCCTCCGGGCGTCGAAGGGGCTCAGGGAAGGAGTTCGTCATCAAAGGAGCGCGGCAGAATAACTTGAAAGATATCGACGTAGGCATTCCTATGGGGATGTTTGTCTGTATTACCGGTGTCTCGGGTAGTGGCAAAAGCACCTTGATCAACGATATTTTGTACAGGAAGCTGGCTCAGATTTTCTATAGAGCCAAGGACAGGCCTGGTGAATGCGATGGCATCCTCGGTGTGGAACATGTTGACAAGGTAGTCAATGTTGACCAGTCTCCTATTGGGAGAACCCCCAGGAGCAACCCGGCCACTTATACCACCACCTTCACCCCAATTCGCGAGTTATTGGCCCAGGTTCCCGAAGCGAGGATGCGCGGCTATTCCCCAGGGCGCTTCTCCTTCAACGTGAAGGGGGGGCGCTGTGAGGCTTGCCAGGGGCAGGGTCACATTCAGATTGAGATGCACTTTCTCCCTGATGTCACCGTGGCCTGTGAGGTGTGCAAAGGAAAACGCTATAACCGTGAGGCCCTGGAGATACGCTTTAAGGGGAAGAATATCGCCGAGGTACTGGAGATGAGCGTTGAGCAAGCACTGGAATTCCTCCAGAATTTCCCCAAGGTGAGGAGTAAGTTGCAAACGCTTTATGATGTAGGGCTGGGTTACATTAAGCTGGGGCAGCCGGCCACGACGCTCTCGGGTGGAGAAGCGCAGCGGGTGAAACTAGCCACCGAGCTCTCCCGACGTTCCACGGGGAGGACCCTGTACATCCTTGACGAGCCAACTACCGGACTCTCCTTCCATGACATCGCTGCTTTGTTGGGGGTGTTGCAGAGGCTCGTTGAAGGTGGTAATACCGTGGTCGTTATTGAACACCACCTGGATGTAATCAAGAATGCCGATTACGTCATTGATCTTGGTCCTGGGGCTGGCGACCGTGGTGGCTATGTTATGGCTACAGGGACTCCTGAAGAGATAGCTCAAAAGGATGGATGTCTCACTGGACAATACCTGCGCCCGGTGATAGAGAGGGCTAGCCCCGTTCTTACCGAGCCTGCCCTCCGTTCAGGTAAACCCCTCGAAAGGTAAGGAGAGGCACCGCTAATTGTACTTGTCCATAGCTGCTACTAGCCCCTCCCTCAAGAGACATAGAGTAGCCTCACTTACCCTGACAATCGTATTTTCGACTTCTGGGTTTTCTTCAGGCCGGAAATCGCTGAGCACGTAGTCAACAGTATCCTCACCCTCAGGAGGCCGGCCGATACCTACTCTGATTCGGAGGAAGTCGCGGCTCTCCAAATGGTCGATAACAGACTCAATCCCTTTGTGCCCTCCTGAACCTCCCCCGGTGTAGAAACGAATCTTGCCCAGGGGAAGGTCAAGGTCATCGTGGATGATCACCATATCACTGGGGATGGTCTTGAACCTGTGCATTAGCGACTTCACTGACTTGCCGCTGAGATTCATGAAGGTCCGAGGTCTAGCCAGGACTACCTCTTTACCGGCTATTTTGCCAGTACCTAGTTGAGCCTGGCACTGATGCTGTTTGACGGAGATACCATGTACCCTGGCGAGATGATTAATGCAGCGAAACCCTATATTGTGGCGATTATGGGCATAGGTTTTCCCTGGATTGCCCAAACCGATGATTAAGTTCATATCCTTATTCCTGTACCTGAGGTATCATCATTCTGCCCATGGCGGCATAAATGCCACACTTGGCACCTAGGTGAAACTCTCCGCCCTAAAGGGCATCAAGTATTTATCTGTACATAGTAGTGGAGTCCGTTCTGCCGCGGTGGATCGTGGTCGCGGAAGTCGCAAGTGCAGAAAACGTAGCGCGAGGCTTTAGCCTCGCCGAAGCGACCCTGAAGGGTCGCGCTACAGCTCTTGTACCGCAGCACGTCAAAACAATTAGCCAATGACCATAAGGGCAGGGTCTCGAAAGTGTTGTCTATGCCTCTCCTATCATGCGGGTAAACTCCTCCTCAGTGAGCAGCGTGATGCCCAGGGATATGGCTTTGTCGCGCTTGGAACCGGGGTCAGCCCCTGCCACCACATAGGTCGTCTTCCTGGTAACATTGGAGCTTACCCTACCCCCCAACTCCTTGATGCGGGCCTCTGCCTCATGGCGAGTGAAGGATTCCAATCTCCCGGTAACGACAAACTCTTGCCCGGCAAGAGGCAGCTCTGCGGGCTTGGCAGGGGCTTCTTCTTCCTCCAATTTGACCCCTGCTTTCCCTAATTTCTCGATAATGCGCCTGTTGCCTTCTTGCCTGAAAAAGGCGACAATGCTTTCAGCTATCTTTGGCCCAACAGAGGGGATGGCCAGGAGTTCTTGCTGTGGGGCGCTGGCCAGCGCATCGAGGCTAGTGCATCGGGATGCCCGAAGTTGGGCCATCACTTCACCTACATGGAGTATGCCCAAAGCGAAGATAAGCCGTGCCAGCGGCCTACTCTTACTGTTTTCGATGGAGCTGAGCACGTTAGAGACGCTTTTATCAGCCATCCTTTCTAGATTAAGGAGTTGCTCTTGAGTTAGGTAGTAGAGATCGGCCACGTCTTTTACCAGTCCCGCCTCAAAGAGGGCTATACATAGCTTCTCCCCCACGCCGTCAATGTCCATTGCCCCACGGATTACGAAGTGTTTCAACTTTTCCAAGGCTTGAGCCGGACAAGCGGCGTTGGTGCAGCGGTGCATTGCTTCGTCCTCAGGCTTTATCACCTCGGCACCGCATACGGGGCAGCTACGGGGCATGGAGAATACCTTCTCCTTTCCGGTACGCTTACTGACTACAGGGCCTACTATCTCGGGGATGACCTCCCCGGCACGTTGAACAATGACCGTGTCACCGATGCGGATGTCTTTGCGCCTGATATCCTCTTCGTTGTGCAGCGCCGCGTGCTTAATCGTTACTCCGCCCACAGAGACTGGCTCCAAAACGGCGTAGGGGTTGAGACTGCCTGTCCTGCCTACATTGATGCCAATGTCTTCCAGAATCGTAGTGCCTTGGATAGCGGGGAACTTGTAGGCAACAGCCCATCTTGGCTCGTGTCCCACAGTCCCCAACTTGTCCTGGATTTCGACGGAATTCACTTTTACCACGATGCCGTCAGCATCGTAAGGGAGGCTTTCTCTCCGCTCCAGCCACTCGCGGTAATACTCCTCCACCTCGTCAATAGTCTTACACAACCTGTTATTGGGGTTTAGTTTGAGCCCCAGGGACTTGAGGTATTCCATCCTTTCCCAGTGAGTGCCGGGCAGCGTTCTTCCCTCAGCATATCCCAAGGCATAGATATATATATCAAGTGGGCGCTGGGCAGTTATCCGGGGGTCAAGCTGGCGCACTGAGCCGGCACCGGCATTTCTTGGGTTGGCAAAGAGAGGCAGACCCTCCCTTGCCCTCTCCTCGTTCAATTTCTTGAAGCCTGCCTTGGAGAAATAGACCTCTCCTCTCGCCTCGAACCTGGGTGGGGCGTTGCTGGGGACCGACAGAGGTATGCTTCTCACAGTTCTCAAATTCAGGGTGACATCTTCACCCCGGTAGCCATCGCCTCTTGTGGCTCCGGTGACGAGCCTGCCATCGGCGTAGGTCAGAGACACTGCTAACCCGTCCATCTTTATTTCACAAACGAAGTCAAGGTCCTGTTCCCCGGCCAGGTTTAATATCCT